>CALICR010000174.1 GCA_938049125.1 uncultured Clostridia bacterium | reverse complement strand
TTCCTACATCAGGGGGTGTTTTGTCTATTGTCCGTTTTTACTGGGCCTGTTCATTCGGAATGGCGGTTCCTTTATCTGGAGAAGCGGCGTGTCCCGTATCAAGAGTCCCGGCGGCGGCCGCGAAAGGGTCCACGCGGCCAGGGAGAAAATCTCCGTTTCATGGGCCGGACGGCTTGACATTTGGGCCTGGCTTTGCTATGCTTCGGTTAAAGCGTGCTAACCACGGCCTTCGCGTGCTGCAAGACCGGCGGCGACCTCACAAGGCGCAAGAGCGATATGGCCTACCTCAGCCGGATGCTCGACGCCAACATCGAGGGCTGCCGCGCCATCCGGAACGCCGGGTACGCGATCCTGCCGAAGGAGGACAGAGAGTTTGAGGGCGACGCCTATCACAAGACCGTCATGCGCTTCTTCAAGCTCATGTGCGCCACGAGCCTCGGAAAGATCTGGGCATGGACCATGCCATGAACGCCACCGACGAAATGAGCGCCCTGAACCGGGACCTGAAGCGGTTTTTTGACGAGACCGGCGCGGCCTACCCGGTGTGGCAGTCGCTGGAGCAGGAAGCCGGGAAGTACTTAGTCTGACCGCTGTCCCCGGCGCGGTTTACCGGCCAGACCCGCCCGCGGCCCCGTCCAATCCGCCGAATTTCTCCCGGAGGAGGGCGGAGAAGGCGGGGATGCAGGGGTTTCATTCGTTTTTTTCAGAAGGCGCAGTCGCTGCGGCGAATGGGGCTGCCCGCGCGCAGGAGGGGAATGCGGACGGCGGCGGGGCTTGGCGCCGGTGCGCCGCCGCCCTCGACGGGAAGGAAGCCCTTGCGGCCGAGGACCATCAGACGCGCCTCCTCCGGGTTCTCTGCGTGCAGGAATTCGCTCTCGATGCCGACCACAGTGCGGCAGCACTCCTCTCCATCTGGGCGGACGAGGAAACCAGAACGCGGGGGAGCTGGCCCGGGTCTGCCGACCCGGCGGTCGGATCGTCATCCCGACCTATATGAACGAGACGGCGCGCGGCACGACGAACCCCGTCTCCAGTGTCATCGGCAGGGCGGGCGCGGACTTCAGGCGGGAATTCACGCCGGAGTCCTACCGACGCTTCTTCGCTGCCGCGGGCTATGCGGACGTCTGCTATACGCTCTGTCCCGGGCGTATCCCCTGCTGCATCGCGGTGATCCGCAAGCCCGGCGGGGAAAAATTCTGATTTTGAGCAAAATACACCGCCCCGGAGGCTCCCATGGGACCTCCGGGGCGGTATTTTAATCAGCATTGGCGTGATCTCCCGGCACATTGCGTTAGGATATGGCAGGAGGCTGATGGTCCAGCGCGTCCATGGCCTGACGAATTTTTTCCAGCGTCGCCTCCTGGGAGAAGACGGCGTCGGAGGCGGCCATGGCCGTAATGAAGTCGAGGAAGGCCTCGGTGATGGTGCTTTCGGCGACCTGCACGTTGCAGTAGGCCCCGGAGGCCTCCTGGGGCAGCGTGAAGTGGGTCCCCACGAACTCCCGGACAGCGATGACCACGTCCTGGGGTAGATGAAGGCGCTGGGGCTTGGCCATGCGCAGCACCTTTTTGCCCGCGGCGCAGTCCTGGTAGAGCCGCTCCAGCACCGTCCGGCGGATGTCCGGCGGCGCGGGGACGGAGCCGTTCTGGGGCAGATCGTAGATGAAGCCCGTCTCCGTGAAGAGCCGGAGGCCGTCCTCGTAGAAGAGGCCCGTATAGTCCTGCCGCCGCAGCAGCGCGCCGTAGGTCAGGATGGCCTCCATGAGCTGCGCCCGGTCCGGCACCCCGGGCAGGATGAGCCGGTCCAGAATTTCAGCATCCGCGTAGGGCACGAGGCAGGGCTGGAATTCCAGGAAGCCGGAGCGGTGGGACCTGGAGTCCACGCCGTTGTAGTAATTCAGGATGCTCAGCGTGTCGAGGTTCCGGTGGAACAGCTCCTCGGAGCCGTCCAGCAGGGCCTGCGCGCCCTCCTGCCAGCAGCGCAGCAGCTCCGGCTCCCGCAGGATCAGGGCCTGCCGCCCGTCCCGGTGCAGCAGGAACACCGCCTGGGGCAGCAGCAGGCAGCAGGGGAAGAGCACCCCGGCGTGGGGCGGCTCCACGTGGGCCGCGTAGCTGTAGCGCAGCTCGTAGTCGAAGCGGCTGCTCAGCAGCATGGGCAGCGCGTCCGAGAGGACCCGGAGGTTGGCGGTGCTGACCTCGGCCTGAGGTGCCTTCCAGAACTCCGCCAGCTGCACCACCTTCAGCCCGCGGCTGTCCAGGCCGCAGAGGATGGACAGGACCTTCTGGAGCCAGTCCTTTGGAAAACCGGGGAAGAAGACCAGCGTGCCGCTCAGCTTGGCGCTTTCGGACAGCAGCGACGCCAGGGAATTGAGCACGGCGGCCTCGCCGGAGCGCAGCTCCGTGCCACGGGGTGTCTCCGCCGCCGCGGGCCAGACCTGCCGCGGGATGGGCGTGGCGTGGAAGGACTGGTCCAGCTGCTCCAGCATGGCCCGCACGCAGGCCCGGCGCTCTACGATGTCCGGGCCCAGCAGCTCGCCCTCCAGCAGCTCCAGCAGCCGCTCCCGCTGGGCCGCCGAGGCGCGCAGATGGGGCAGCAGGCTCGCCACGTCCTTGCGGGACGGTTTGCGGCTGCCGCTCAGGATATTCTGGAGGTTGGGCCGGTTGATTCCGGAGATCTTCGCCAGCGCCGCATTGGCGACGCCGCTCTCCTCGACCAGGCTTTTGAGGTATTGGCTGAATTGCGACATCCCTGTATATCCTTCCTGTAAAATTTTTCTTGATACATGTCTTGACACAGGCTGTTTTTTATCTTACTATATCCTAAGATAAATGAAAGCAAGATGCAAGCAAAACCGCAAAAAAAGAAGCAAATTTGCGGCCCACGCGGAAAAAACGTGCAAATGGAGGGAGCAGATCACATGAGAATGGTAGAAGACTGGGAACGTCGGCCAGAAAATCTCAACATTTTGGACCAGACGACGGACGAGTTCATCGGCATGACGGCGAACCCGGAATTTTACGGAAAATTCCGGGCGTACTTATTCACAAACTTCTGGATCATCGGCGCCGGGCTGCTGGTCTGCATGATCCGTTGCGTCCTGACCGGCGAGTGGGAGGCCGTTGCGGGCTTCCTCGGCATGGCGGCGATCCCCATCGGCCTCTGCTGGCTCCTCTGGCGCGGCGTCGCCCGGAGGACGCAGAAAAAGGAGCGCAGCTTCGTCTTTTGGGGCTTTGTGAGCCACGGCCTGGCGGTACTGTTCAAAGTCATGATGTACGCCTCCATCCTTCTCCTGCCGCTGGTGAACCAGATCAACACCATCGAACGCTATTCCTACCGCGAGATCACCGAGGGCCGCTACCGCGGCGAGTGGGTGCTGACGCGCTATAAAATGAACGGCCAGCTCGTGGACCTCTACGGCAATGTCTACGAGGCGTAAGAAAGGAAGGGAATTATGGAATTTACGAATCAGCTTGCGGACCTCTTCTCCCGGGGTATCTGGATCCTTGCCATCTGCGGCCTCCTGCTCTATTTGCCGCTGAAGTCCCATTGGAACCGCATTTTCTCCTTCTGGGACGCGCTCATCTTCTACTGCTCCCTCGGCGTGCCGGCGCTGCTCATCGTGTCGTACATCCAGAACACCGAGGACCGCGGCGCGGGTAGCCTCATCTTAG
>CALICR010000173.1 GCA_938049125.1 uncultured Clostridia bacterium | reverse complement strand
GCTTGACGTGCTGGAACTCGACGACCTGCATGATCTTGCCGTCCATCTCAAAGGTCTTGCCGTTTCTGAATTCACCGGCGGTAATGGTTGCCATAGTTGTATCCTCCCAATATTGAGGGAAAATATCCGACGTATTTTCCCGACTTGAATCTGATATGCACAGGGCACATTGTATTCTACAATATCCGCAGTCATTTGGCAAGTATCTTGCCGTATTTTTTCCGAATTTCCGGAAAAAACATCAGAGAATGATGAGCTGCTTCGGCGATTTCGTGATATCGGTGCAGCCGCCCTCGGCGAGGATGACCACGTCCTCGATGCGGACGCCGAAGCGGTCCGGCAGGTAGATGCCCGGCTCCGCGGAGCTGACGGCCCCGGCGGGCATGGGCTTGTCGTTGCGAAGGTTGCAGTTCGGGCTCTCGTGGATCTCGAGGCCGAGGCTGTGGCCGTAGCCGTGGCCGAAGTAGGGGCCGTAGCCCGCGTCGGTGATGACCTTCCGGGCGATGCCGTCGATCTCCCTGCCCGTCACGCCTGCCTTCGTGGCGGCGATGGCATCGGTCTGGGCCTTCAGCACGATGTCGTAGACCTTCCGCATCTCCTCCGTTGCATGGCCGAGGGCCACGGTGCGGGTCATGTCGGCGCAGTAGCCCTGGTAGGACGCGCCGAAGTCCATGGTGATGAAGTCGCCGTCCTGGAGCTTCCGCTCCCCGGCCACGCCGTGGGGCATGCTGGTGTTGGGGCCGGAGACCACGATGGGGTCGAAGGCCAGGCCGTCGGCGCCGTTCTTGTAGAGGCAGTAGATGAGCTCCGTGCGGACCTCTTTTTCGCTCATGCCGGCATGGATGCGGGGCAGCAGCTGCTCGAAGGCCTGGTCGGTGATCTCCTGGGCACGCTTCATACGGCTAAGCTCCCAGTCCTCCTTGACATAGCGGAGGCGGTTGATCGCCTGCTGGCAGGGCACAAAAGTCGCGGGCAGGCTCTGGTCATAGAGATTAAACTCGGCGACGGTCAGGAACTCCTCCTCGAAGCCGAGCTTCTCGACGCCGAAATCCTCAATGGCCTTCCGGAGCAGCATGGTGTAGCTGTGGTCGTGGTCCACCATCTCGACGCCGAAGGCAGGCAGGTTCTTCTGCGCCACCTCGATGTAGCGGCTGTCCGTGAAGTAGCGGCTGCCCTTGGGCGTGACGATGGCGACGCCCTCGGCCACGTCGAACTCGGCGCAGTACATCCGGGAGACCCGGCTCGTCAGCAGGATGCCGTCCAGGCCCTCCTGCTTCAGCACGTTCTGATATTTTTCAAGATTTTTCATGTGAATTCCTCCGCTTCCCCCAGGCGATGAACGGCAGTTCCGCAACATGCCGCAGCCTGAGCAAAATATTGTGTAGATGAATGGGCCGGACCAGGATGGACAGCACCCCAGCGCCGTTGGCACCCAGGACATCCGTATAAATCTGGTCCCCCGCCAGGGCCGCCTCGCGGCCGGAAATCGCAAAGCGCCGGAGCGCCTCCCGGATGCCATGCCGCCAGAAGGGCTTCCGCGCGTGCTGGATGCAGGGCAGGCCGTGGGCCTCGCAGAACCGGCGCACCCGCGGCTTCTTGCTGTTGGACACCATGCAGAGCGTCACGCCCGCGGTCTTCATATCCCGGAACCACTGCTCGACGGCCTCCGTGGGCACATCCGTGGTATAGGGCACGACGGTATTGTCGAAGTCCAGCATCAGCAGCCGCACGCCGCGGCGGTGGAGCAGCTCCGGCGTAATCTCGGTCAGGCTGCCGAGGATGAGATCGGGAATCAGTGACGCGGCCATAGGGGGTTCCTTTCCTGTTTTCTCTCAGTATAGCACAAGGCGCGGGGTTTGTCTATCACGCAAAAAGGCCTCCGGACGGAGGCCTTTCGTGCAGAATATGGGAGAGAGGATCAGTAGTAGCGCTTCTTGTTGTTCTTCCGCGCGGCCTCGGACTTCTGCTTCCGCTTCAGGCTGGGGCTGACGTAATGCTCTCTCTTCTTGACTTCAGCGATGACGCCGGCTTTCGCACAGCTGCGCTTAAATCTCTTCAGAGCACTTTCCAAGGACTCGTTCTCCTTGACGTGAACTTCAGACATCGTGGTTTCCCTCCCTCCGGCGCATCCGGCTAAATCCAGGATGCTTTCAGGGCCAAAAACTGGCTTTTATTATTATATGCGGCAAAGCAAGCTTTGTCAAGCAGAAACTTTTCCCCCTGCGGGTTATTTTACGATGAGGTTGACGAGCTTGTTCCTGACGTGGATGACCTTGACGAGCTGCTTGCCCTCGCAGAGGCGGGCCACCTTCTCGTTGGCCATGGCCGCGGCGACGACGGTCTCCTGGTCGGAGTCCACGGGCACGGTGACGGTGCCCTTGAGCTTGCCGAGGATCTGGACCGCCATTTCGACATTGGCATCCACGGTCTTGGCCTCGTCCCAGACGGGCCATTCGCTCTGGCACGCCATCTTTCCTTCCGCGGCAGCAAAGCCGAGGTTTTCCCACATCTCCTCCGCAATGTGCGGCGCGAAGGGGCTAAGCAGGAGCAGGAGGACCCGCAGGTCGCCCTTGGAGCAGCCGTTCTGATAGAACTCGTTGACCATGGTCATGAGGGCGGAGATGGCGGTGTTCATCTTCAGCTCGTCGATGTCCAGCGTGACCTTCTTGATGGTCTTATGGATGATGCTTTCGTTCTTCGGCGTGATCTCCAGCGAGTCGGAGCAGCTCTCGCCGAGGTTCCAGCAGCGGTCAAGGAAGCGCTTGGAGCCTTTTACTGCCTCGTCCGACCATGTTGCCGTCTTTTCGAAGTCACCGATGAACATGATATAGACGCGCATGGTGTCCGCGCCGTAGGCCTTGACCACGTCGTCGGGGTTGACGACATTGCCGAGGGACTTGGACATCTTGACCGCGGGGCGGAGCGCCTGGCTGCCGTACTTAGCAATGAGGGCGTCCTTCTCCTCCTGGGTCTCGACGTTGCCGATATAGTGCGGGTTCTTGCCGAGGATCATGCCGTGGCTCGTGCGCTTCTGGTACGGCTCCTTGGTGTGGACGACGCCGATGTCGTAAAGGAACTTATGCCAGAATCTGCTGTAGAGCAGGTGGAGCGTCGTGTGCTCCATGCCGCCGTTGTACCAGTCTACGGGACCCCAGTACTCCTCCGCCTCCTTGGAAACGGGGGCCTGATCGTCGTGGGGGTCCATATAGCGCAGGAAGTACCAGCTGGAGCCCGCCCACTGGGGCATGGTGTCGGTCTCGCGCTTGGCGGGACCGCCGCAGTGCGGGCAGGTGGTGTTGACCCAGTCGGTCATCTTGGCGATGGGACTTTCGCCGTCGTCGGTCGGCTCGTAGCTCTCGACCTGCGGCAGCACCAGCGGCAGCTCCGATTCCGGCACCGGAACCCAGCCGCACTTCTCGCACTTCACAAGCGGGATCGGCTCGCCCCAGTAGCGCTGACGGGAGAATACCCAGTCACGCAGCTTGAAGTTGACCTTTTCCTCGCCGATGCCCTGCTCCGCGATCCACTTCTTCATGACGGGGATCGCTTCCTTGACGGTCAGACCGTTGAGGAAGCCGGAGTTGACCATGATGCCCGTGTCGTCCTTCAGCGTGAAGGCTTCCTTCTCGACGTCGCCGCCCTTGACGACCTCGACGATCTCGCAGCCGAACTTCTTGGCGAATTCCCAGTCGCGGGTGTCGTGCGCCGGGACAGCCATGATGGCGCCGGTGCCGTAGGTGACGAGAACGTAGTCAGAGATGAAAATGGGGATCGGCTTCTTCGTGACGGGATTGATCGCCTCAACGCCCTGAATGCGAACGCCGGTCTTTTCCTTGTTCAGCTCAGAGCGCTCAAAGTCAGACTTGCGGGCAGCCGCCTCGACATACGCCTGAATCTCGTCCCAGTTGGAGACCTTGTCCTTCCACTGCTTCACATAGGGATGCTCCGGGGAGATGACCATGTAGGTCGCGCCGAAGATGGTGTCGCAGCGGGTCGTGTAGACCTTCAGCAGATCGCCTGCGGTGGTCGGAAAATTGATCTCCGCACCGGTGGAGCGGCCGATCCAGTTGCGCTGCTGCGTCTTGACGCGCTCGATGAAATCGACGTCGTCCAGATCGTCGATCAGGCGGTCGGCATACCTGGTGATGCGCAGCATCCACTGGCTCTTCTCCTTGCGCACAACAGGCGCGCCGCAGCGCTCGCAGACGCCCTCGACGACCTCCTCGTTGGCAAGGACGCACTTGCAGGACGTGCACCAGTTGACGGGCATGGTGGTCTTGTAGGCCAGACCGTGCTTGAAGAGCTGGAGGAAGATCCACTGGGTCCAGC
>CALICR010000172.1 GCA_938049125.1 uncultured Clostridia bacterium | reverse complement strand
GATGTTCTCAAGAATGCTGTCCGCGAAGAGGAACACATCCTGCTGCACGATGCCGATGTTCCGGCGCAGGGACTGCTGGGTCACATGGCGCACGTCCTGGCCGTCCACGCGGATGGCGCCCCTGGTCACGTCGTAGAACCGCGGGATGAGCTGGCAGAACGTCGTCTTTCCGCCGCCGGAGGGGCCGACCACGGCCACGGTCTCGCCGGGCTGCACCGTCAGGCTCACGTCGTTCAGCACGTCCAGGTCGCCGTCGTAGGCAAAGGTCACATGGTCCGCCTCGATCTTGCCCTGCACATTCGTCAGCTCCCGGGCGTCCGGGGCGTCCTGCACCGCAGGCTCCTGCTCCATGATGTCCGCAAAGCGGCGCAGGCCCGCAAAGCCCGAGGCGAACAGCTCCGAGAAGTTGGCCAGCTTCCGCACCGGGTTCACGAAGGTGGAGACGTAGAGCGTGAAGGTGATGAGGTCGATATAGTTCAGCTCGTTCAGCATGATGAGCCAGCCGCCCGTGGCCACCACCGCCGCGGACAGGATGCAGAGGAAGAACTCCATGGTGGCGTTGAAGCGGCCCATGGCCTTGTGGAACGAGCGCTTTGCCGTCTTGAACTGCTCATTGGAGGTGTCGAACTTCTCGGACTCCATGGCCTCGTTGGCGAAGGCCTTGGCCGTCCGGATGCCGGAGAGGCCGGACTCGATGTCCGTGTTGATGACGGCGATCTTCTGCTTGACCTCCCGGGAGGCGTCGCGCATGGCGCGGCGCTGGCGCATGATGACGGCCAGGAAGATGGGCAGAATCACCGCCACCACCAGCGCCAGCCGCCACTCGATGGTGAACATGACGATGAGCGCGCCCGCGATGGTCATGGCCGAGGTCAGCAGATCCTCGGGGCCGTGGTGGGCCAGCTCCGTCAGCTCGAAGAGGTCGCTGGTGAGGCGGCTCATGAGCTGGCCGGTGCGGTTGCGGTCGAAGTATTCAAAGCCCTGGTCCTGGAAGTGGCGGTAGAGGTCCCGGCGGATGTCCGCCTCGACCCGGATGCCGAAGGTGTGGCCCCAGTAGCCGATGATGTACTGGAACACCGCCCGGAGGCCGAAGGCCAGGAACACGATGGCCATGACCGTGAAGAACGTCCCGAACATCCGGTTCGGCAGCAGGTCGTACATGGCCATGCGGGAGACCATCGGGTAGGCCAGGTCGATCAGGGAGATCATCACCGCACAGCTGATGTCCAGGAGGAACAGCTTCCGGTGCGGTTTGAAATAGGAGAGAAACAGCCGGAGGAGGCCGCGCTGCTTCGGGTTCTTGTCGTTCATCTCGTCCCTCTTTTCACAGAAATACGCAATCATTTTAGCGGATTTCTTCCGGATTTGCAACCGGAAAAGCAGACGTTCGTTCCTCTTGCGCCGTCTTTCGCCGGGTCTCGATTTTTTTCGGCAGAAACCGGAAAAATCCGCCGGAGGCCCTTCCCTTTTTCCGAAAAATGTGATACAATTTTGTAACCGATATGTAATTGTTTGCCGCGCCCGGTTCTGCCGTCCGCGCCGATCCCACTGCAAGCAAAGGAGTCCGATATGAAGAAAAAGAGAATCCTGAGTTTATTTCTGTCACTATGCCTGATTGCGGGCCTCTGTACCGCCCTTGAGACCCAGGCCAGCGCCTACTCGACCGGCTATCCCAACACCCATGTGAACACCGGCGACCAGCGCACCGACATGGTGGCCATCGCCGAGACCCAATTAGGCTACCACGAGGATCCGGGCACGAAGTACGGCGCGTGGTGGCAGGAGATCACGAAATCGCGCTACAACTATACCGACGCCCCCTGGTGCGTCATGTTCGCCTTCTGGTGCATGAACGAGGCGGGCTGCACCAACGGCTTCAGCGGATGCAGCGCCGAAAGCTCCACGCTGCTGAACCAGTATCTCAGCGGCAAGGGCGGTTGTACGGCCTATGCTTTCGGAAGCGGCTATATGCCCAGACCCGGCGACCTGATTTTCGTCAGCACCGGCGACTACATCGACCATGTGGGCATCGTCTCCGCCGTGGCGGACGGTGTCATCTACACCATCGAGGGCAACTACAGCGACCAGGTCAGCCGCTCCTCCTACAGCCTCTCCACGGGCCGCCGGACCGGCAGCCTGCGCACCATCCTCTACTTTGGTGTCCCCGCCTACGCGGGCGACAGCTCCGCCCCGGGCTTCGACGGCCCCAAGGACCCGGAGACTCCGGACGACGGCGGGAACAGCGGCATCAACTACACGACAAAGGTCACCACGGGCCTGAACGTCCGCCTCCAGCCCAGCACCACCTCCTCCGTCCTCCGCTCCCTCGCGGCCGGTCAGGAGGTCACCATCGTGGACGAGGCCGACGGCAACAACGGCTACCGCTGGGGCAAGCTCTCCACGGGCGGCTGGATCTGCCTCCACTACACGACCCGCGGCAGCGGCTCGGCGGAGACGCCCGCGGACCCCGCGGAGACCCCCGTGGACGCCTATGAGGCCACGGTCATCTGCGACATTCTGAACGTCCGCTCCGGCGCGGGCACGAGCTATTCCACCACTGGCACGCTCCACCGCGGCGACACCGTGACCGTCACGGCCACGGCCTCCTCCGGCGGCCTCGACTGGGCCAAGCTCTCCTCCGGCGGCTGGGTCGCCGCGAAGTACCTCCAGAAGAAGGAGACCGCCCCGGAAACGCCCGAGACCCCTGAGACCCCGGACACCCCCGAGACACCCGACACGCCGGAGACCCCCGTCTCCGTCACGGGCACCGTCACCGCCTCGGTCCTCAACGTCCGCGCCACGCCGGGCACCGGCAACGTGGTCGCCACGCTGACCCGCGGCGCCTCCGTGGAGATCACCGAGACCACCACCGCGAACGGCACCACCTGGGGCCGCATCTCCTCCGGCTGGATCAGCATGGACTATGTCAAGACCGGCTCCGCCGAGACGCCCTCGACGCCGGACACCCCGTCGGGTGAAGGCACCGCCTGCACCGTCACCAGCGACGTCGTCAACGTCCGCTCCGGCGCCGGCACCGGCAACGGCGTCGTATCCACCGTCACCCGCGGCACGTCCCTCACCATCGTGGAGACCGCGACGGTGAACGGTGCGCTCTGGGGCCGCATGACCTCCGGCGGCTGGATCTGCCTGCAATACACCAGCTATTCGAGCGCTTCCCAGCCCTCCGCCCCGGCGGAGACGCCCTCCGAGGGCGGCGAGACCGGCTCCGGCGGGTCTGACGGCTCCGGCACCACGGGCACCGTCACCGCCTCGGTGCTGAACGTCCGCTCTGCGGCGGGCACCGGCTCCTCCGTGACCGGCGCGCTCTACCGCGGCCAGACCGTCACCATCCTGGAGACCGCTACCGTGGGCGGCACCACCTGGGGCCGCACGTCCTCCGGCTGGGTCAGCATGGACTACATCTCCACCTCCGGCTCCGGCTCGACCGGCGGCAGCGAGGGCACGTCCCGCACCGTCACCGGCGATGTCGTTAACGTCCGCTCCGGCGCCGGCACCGGCAACGGCGTCGTGTCCACCGTCACCCGCGGCGCATCCGTCACCATCGTGGCCACGGCCACCGGCTCCGACGGCCGCACCTGGGGCCAGCTCGCCTCCGGCGGCTGGATCTGCATGGACTACGTCAGCTGATCCGCATCCCCATCCGAACACCTAACCGGCCCCGCGAAGGAATCCCTCCCCCGCGGGGCCGCCGTCTATCCGCCCGCCGATCCCCCGGCGCACCAGGGAGGTTTTCTATGGTCACGATCTACCAGACCGGCTCCGACTTTCTCGAGGCCAACGACCGCTATCTCGGCACCGATCCTCATCTCGCCGCCTTTTTCCGGATGGACGCGCCGCTGCTGCGGTGCGCCGATACGGTCAACTATGCGCTCCGCTGCGCCTCGGGCGAGGCGGCACTGCTGGCGCTGAAAGCGGAGCCCTATGATCTTCTGCTCTTCGGCGATCCCGGCCTCGTGCCTGAGCTGCTGGGCTTCCTGTTCGGCAGCGGCTATGAAGTGAAGAACTACCTCTGCGTCCCCGAGGTCGGCGCGGTCCTCCAGCAGGAGCTGCTTCACCGGGGCCGCCCCTACGAGGAAGCGCTGGCCATGAACTACCTCGAATGCCGCGCCGTCACGGAGCCGTCCGACCCGGCAGTCGTCTCCGCAGGGCCTTCCGACGTGGACGAAATTTTTGACTGCCTCGTCCGCTTCATCGCCGACTGCGGCCTCGATGACAAGCCGGACCGCGAACACGTGAAAATGCTCATCGACAGATATCACGTGCTCCGGGAAAACGGGCAGATCGTCAGCATGGCAAGCGTAGGCC
>CALICR010000171.1 GCA_938049125.1 uncultured Clostridia bacterium | reverse complement strand
ATCGTGGGCCGCATTTCGACGAAAAGCCGGCGGAGGTCTGGCGTGTACTGAATACAAGGAGCGCGCAGAAACGCGGTGGGCAGGTGCGGGCAGGTGGCCTCTACCCCAAGCCTATGCGCCCCAGGGCCAGGGCGATGACGGCGGAGACGAGGCAGAGGAGGGCTTTTTCGGCCACCGCCTCCCAGCGGCGGGCGGGCTTGAGGCTCAGGGCCTTGAGGTCCTGCTTGATCTCGGCGAGGTCCGCCTTCATCCGCGCCTGCTCCGTCCGGAGCACCGCCACCGCCTCGAGAAGCCGCGTCACGTGTTCCTCGTTCATGGCGCGCCTCCTCAGAGGCCCGCCTGGCGGAGCGCGTAGTCCTGCCGCCAGCGGTAGTCCTCGTTCTCGAGCTGGGCGCGCCGGAGCCAGTAGTCCAGCAGGTCCTGGTACTCGCGGTAGCTGAAGTCCCGGGCGTCCGCCGCCTCCTGGCGGCGCGCGGAGCGGGCCGATTCGTAGCGGCTCTGCTCCCCCTCGGCCCGGCGGAGCGCCGCGCTGAACCGCGATTCCCGGGCCGACCGGTCCGATTCGTAAGCGCTCCGCGCCCGGTCGTAGAACTCCGGGGCCATGGCCCCAAGCTGCCGGAGCACGTCGCCGTAGGCCGAGGCGCCGGCCTGGTCCGCATACGTGCTGCCGTAGCCGCCGGTGAGCGCCGCGGCCTGGCCCGACGCGTCCTCCATGGCCGCGCGGCCCCACTGGCGGTAAAGGGAGGCGTACCGGGCGTACAGCGGGTCCTCGTCCAGGCGGTAGGAGAAGCTGCCCTGGCCTTGCAGGTCCTCCCAGGCCGCGTCGAGGTAGCTGAGGTCCGGGGCGGCGGGGTCCGGGGCTTCCGACGCCGCCGGGGGCGTCCAGGGCTTAGAGAGGCCCGCCTCCGTCCCGGCGCTGACGCCGGAGAGGGTCCCCTGCTGCGCGCCGCCGGACTGGGACGCGCCGTAGAGCCTGCCGAGGGTGTTCGGTCCGGCGATGCCGTCCACGCTGAGGCCGTTTGCCTGCTGGTAGCGGCGGACGGCGGCCTGGGTGTTACGGCCGTAAACGCCGTCCGCGCCGGTGGAGCCGACGTCGTAGCCCGCGCTTTGCAGCGCCTGCTGGAGCTTCCGGACGTCGTCGCCCCGGGAGCCGTAGGTGAGATTCATAACTGCTCCTTTCTTCGGTCCAAGTTATTTCCAATATCCTGTGACGTAAAATTTGACGGACGCGCTGACCTGCATGGCCGTGGGCCGGAGGAGGGCGAAGGGGCCGCAGTTCGCGGGGGTGCCGGTGCCGTAGGCCGAGACCCAGCAGCCCGCCTCCGTATAGCAGACCACGTCCCGCTGCACGTTCGGCCAGTCCGTGAAGGCGATGGGATAGTCCGGCGCGGCGCATTCGAGGGCATAGAGGCCGCCCCAGGCCGTGGATGCGTCCCCGATGCAGTTCTGCTCGCCCCAGCATTCGGCGAAGCCGCTCCGCCACTTGCGCCAACGCCAGATGCCGCTCGACCCGGCCTCGACCACCCGGTCGATCTCGTTCCCGTCCGCGTCCAGATAGTCCCCCCGCACGCGGAGGTCCCAGGCGACGTCCAGGACGCCGTCCGCCTCTGCGTACTTGCCGAAGGCCGCGCCCTTGCCGCCGGGGCGGAGGTGCAGCGCCGCCGGGGCCGCCGCCACGGTCAGCGTCACGGTGCGGGTCCCGCCTAAGGCGTCCACCGCCGAAAGCTCCACGATGCGCGTCGCGTCCAGGGGGAAGTCCGGGAGGATCTGGCCGTCCGAGGCGGCGGACCAGGCGGAGAAGCTGCCGCCCGGGGCCTTGACGCGGTACCGCAGGCTCACATGGTTGCGCCCGCCGACGGAGGCGCAGTCGGCCGCGGCGTCGAGGCGGCAGAACGTGCCCTGGCTGGAGAGGGTCCCGTCCTCGGCGCAGCGCCGGGCGGCGGCCTTGGTGAGGGCCGGGAGGCCGTAGTCGAGGACCGGAACGGCGGCGGCGGAGGCCGAGGCGGTGCGGCCCCGGGCGTCGGTGACGGTGAGGCGCGGCGTGACGCTGCCCGCCGAGGGCAGGGCCGCGGTGGTGCCGGAGGCCCCGGTCCCCGTGACGCCGCCGGCGGAGACGGCGTAGGAGGCGAGGGTCGAGCCGGCCCCCGGCGTCGCCGAGGCGGCCCAGTGGAGCTTCGAAAGGCTCCGGATCGCCACGCCCCAGGCCGCGGCGACGGCGTTGTCGTTCACGACCGTCACGGCGAAGCTCGCCACGGACGGTGTCACGCTTTGGGGGACGTAGAGGGTGAAGTCTTTCGTCCTCTCGCCCACCAGGGCGCGGCTGCGGTAGGTGTAGAGCGTCATGGTACCGGTGCCGGAGACGGCGTCGGGGACCTGGGCCAGCAGGTCCAGGGACGGGGTCCAGTCGGCACGTTCCGTGACGTCATAGGCGATGCACTGGCGGACGGAGCCGAAGGAGATGTAAAGATCGTGGGTAAAGTCCGAGGCGGCGGCACGGATCGTGACCCGGCCCGGGGACCCGGCGGTGAAGGCCGGGACGTCGAGGTCCGAGGCCCGGGGGATGGACGTGAGGGTCAGGGTGCCCGACGCCTCCGCCGCGCCGACGTAGCCGGACGAGGAGAACGTCGTGTCGATGCTGATGGAAAAGGACACGGAGCGTGTACAACTGCCGTCGGCATCATGGTCCACGGCGACGCGCCTCGACCAGAGGGCGACGGTGCCGTTTCCCGTCAGGGTGAAGGCGTCGTGGGCGCAGGTGAAGGTCTGGCCGCCGACGGAAAAGGCGTCGCTGCGGGCCTGGCCCGTGAAGGCGGCGGTGGCGCGGTTCGACAGCAGGCGGCAGGCGAAGTCCACCTCCGTGCGGTTGGCGGCCACGTCCCGGGCCGCCTCGGTCCACTCGAGGACCACGGTGTAGGCGCTCGACGCGCCGAAGTTTGCGGAGATGCTTCCCATGGAGGCTCCTTTCTCCCGCCGGAGGCGGGGCTGGGGTGGGAGGTTCGGACGGGCGGCGCGGGCGGAAAGCCGGCGGGGCGGCGTCGGCAGGGCGTTTGCGCCGGGATTTCGGGCGGTTTTTGCGGATGCGTTCGGGCGGTTTTTCGTAAATTCGCACGGGTCCGGCCCGGGCTTGCGGCCTTTGGGGCACAGCTCGCTCCCTGTTCCTCCGCCCGCCCTCTCCGCCCTCGCTTCGCTCGGCCACCTCTCCCAGAGGGAGAGGCAAGAGGGATGAGGTTCGCTTCACTCGGCCACCTCTCCCGGAGGGAGAGGCAAGGCCGCCTGTGCGGCCCCGCCCCCTGGCGCTCCCTCCGGGAGCGCTGTCACCGCAGGTGACG
>CALICR010000170.1 GCA_938049125.1 uncultured Clostridia bacterium | reverse complement strand
CGATCTCTTCGGAGTCAAAAATAAAACAATTCTACCGGTTGTTTGAGATCGTCGGAGCATGTCACGATCCGGCACAGGCGATCGAGAATCTTTTTGCCGATGGAAAACGCAAGGAACGGTCCCAGATGAGTTCCCTTCAAAAAATGGCCATCGAGCATCCAGATCGGTTTGGCCTTGCCTGCGGCATCATCAAATGGGATCATGTCATTCCATGATGGGACAGATCATGACACTGTAAATAGATCGCACGGCTGACCGTACAGTCAGCCGTGCGATCTATTGATCGGCGCTGAGGATGTTATTCAAAAATCATGATCCTTTCCCTGCTTTCGACCCTCGAAGGCGCAGAAGCTCACGCTCCATGCCGGTCCTCGCCCATGGGCTTGACCTCGATGCTGTAGGTGTTCAGGCCGAGGTAATTGCCCTCCAGCTCCACGCCGTACTCGAGGTAGATGGAGCCGCCGCTGTCCGTCAGCTTCGGCACTACACGCCGGGCCGTGACGCCCAGGAGCATGGCCCCCATGTCCATGGAGTAGAGCGACTCGGTCCTTTTCCCCTCCACGAACTCCATTTTCGAATTCAGCTTGCCGCTGCGCTCCAGCGTCACCCGACCGTTTTCCACCTCGAAGGCCGTCGTCACGCCCTCCATGCCGATGAGGTCGCTCTCCTCGTAGGAGACGCGGAGCTTCCGCCCGTAGCGCTGTAAGCGCCCGGCGGTGACGAATTCCACGGTCTCCGGCGCTTCATGCTCCGTTTTCTGGGTGCCGCGGATGGTGATCATCGCTTTTTTATCCATAGCTGGCTCCGTTTCACAGGTCCGGCGCAGTGCGCCGGGCGTTTCTTTCTATGATATGCGAAACAGGGCGGGAAAACAAGAGGATTTTTTCTTGGAAACCGTGCTCAGACAGTAGAAATTTTTCGGCGGATGGTATATAATGTACGGATGGAAAGGAGGCCCTAGAAGGATGCAGATCGATCTCACCAAAAAAGAATTCCGCCGGCTTCTCGACCTTGTCTACATCGGGAACTGGATCCTCAACTCCACCCGCGGCGACGACCGCATTCCGGACTACGACAATCTGGAGAGCAAGCTGTTCGCCCTCTGCCGCGGCACGCCCATGGCGGCGCTGGTCGAGGAGTGGGACGGGGCCGCAGTCCCGTCCCAGGCCTTTGCCGACGGCGGCATCCACGAGGCCATCGCCGACTATGAGGACACCGTTTTTTTCGATATTCTGGCCGAGGAGCTTGCCCGGCGCGACATGGAATACGCCCCCATCTCCAAGGAGAACTACGACGAGCTGGTCTCCCGGATGGAGGACTATATTGAAGAATTTGAGGCCCACGGTGCAGAACATATCTCGGTGGACACGGAGTGAACCACGGGCCGCAGGGCACCCCTGCGGCCCTGCCTTTTGGAAGGAGGGAAATCCATCATGCACAACGACCTGACGAAGCAGGACATCGAAAAAATGCAGACGGAGCTGGACGACCGCATCCTCCGGCAGCGGCCCGTCCTCATTGAGGAGGTCAAGCGCACCCGCGCCTTCGGCGACCTCAGCGAGAACTACGAGTACAAGGCGGCCAAGCAGGCGAAGAACCGCAACGAGAGCCGCATCCGCTACCTCACGAACATGATCAAGACCGCCACGGTCATCGAGGACCACTCCGCCCAGGACGAGGTCGGCCTCTTCGACAAGGTGACGCTCTACCTCCCGGAGGACGACGAGACCATGGTCGTCCGGGTCTGCACCACCGTGCGCACGGACCCCAGCTCCGGCTTCATCAGCAAGGAGTCGCCCCTGGGCGGGGCCATCCTGGGCCGCCATGCCGGGGACCAGGTGTCCGTCCGTGTCAATGACCGCTACAGCTACGACGCCATCATCCGCAGCATCGAAAAATCGGAGGACGACGGCTCCGCGCCGCTGCTCTCCTATTAAAATATCCGACAGAATGAGATAGGTTGAGAGAGATATGGGAACAACATACAGAGGAAAACGAACCCCCTCCCGTCAGAGCCGGAGCAATCGGCTTTTCACCCTTGGCATCGGGGCCGCCGTCTGCCTGCTGCTGGTGCTCTGCATCTACCTGCTGGACCGGACCCCGGCCCAGAAGCAGGATGCATCCCAGGACCAGTCTACGCTCCAGGATGCCGTGGGTGACACTGCCCCGCAGCAACCCGCCCAGGAGACGGACGGCGAGACCGGAGGCACAGCCCAGGAGCCGGACGCCACGGCACCCGAGGCGGACCCCCAGCCTGAAGAGGATGTCTGGGTGGACGAGCCGGAGCCGGACAGCTACCCGGACTTCACGCCCCAGGCCGTGGAGAGCACCCTGCCCTCCAAGTACATCTCCACCACGGAGGTGCTCACCGGCGGACAGATCGTCCCAAGCATCCAGGCCGCGGACAAGATCCGCTTCGACACCGGCAGCAAGTACGCCCAGCTGGACGGCATCTTCGCCTTCCGGGGCGACAACTTCCGCTCCGGCTCCGCCTTCGGCGTGGCCGACATTCAGGAGAAGCGCTTCGGCGAGAGCTGGACCCAGCCCATCACAAGCCTCTCCGCCCCGGATGGCAACTTTTGGAGCGGCTGCGGCTGGACCGGCCAGCCTCTCATCGTCACCTGGCCCAAGGAGACCCGGCAGATCATGAACCTCTACGACTGGGCCAAGGAGGCCGACACGCTGACGGAGGTCATCTATGCCACCATGGACGGCCACGTCTACTTCCTGGAGCTGGAGACCGGCAGGGCCACCCGGGACGCGCTGAATATGGGCTTCACCTTCAAGGGCGCCGGCTCCGTCGATCCCCGGGGCTACCCGGTGCTCTACATCGGTGCGGGCTACGTCAGCAATCAGGGCCCGGCCCGGGCCTTCGCCATCAGCCTCATCGACTTTTCCACCCTTTTCACCTTCGGCAACGGCGACAGCTTCGCCCTGCGGGACTGGCCCTGCTTCGACAGCTCGCCGCTCATCGATGCGGAGACGGACCAGCTCATCTACCCCGGTGAAAACGGCATTCTCTACCTCGTCAAGCTGAACACAGCCTACGACGAGACCGCCGGAACCCTCACCATGGAGCCCGACATCACCCGCTGGCGCTACCAGGGCGTCCGCTCCTCCACCTCGTCCTACTGGCTCGGCATGGAGGACAGCGCCGTCGTGTGGCAGGGCCACCTCATCATGGCCGATAACGGCGGCAATCTTATGTGTCTCGACCTCGACACGCTGAAGCTCGACTGGGTCCAGGACGTGCTGGACGACACGAACTGCTCGCCGGTGCTGGAGCTGGAGGACGGCCACCCCTATGTCTACATCGGCACCTCCTTCCACCTCGGCTGGCGCAGCAGCTCCACCGCGGACGTCCCGGCCATGAAGGTGGACGCCGTGACCGGCGAGATCGTCTGGCAGCGGGACTACACCTGCTACTCCGAGAACGGCGTCTCCGGCGGCATTCAGGGCACCATGGCCCTGGGCCAGAAGAAGATGCAGGACCTGGTCCTCGTGCCCGTCTCCCGCACCGGGACATCCTCCGGCGGCATCGTCACCGCCCTCGACAAGGCCACGGGCGAGACGGTCTGGACCTACAGCTCCGACAGCTACACCTGGGGCTCTCCCACCATCGTCTACGACAAGGCGGGCAACGGCTACGTCATCTTCGGCACCCTGATGGGCACGCTCTGCATGCTCGACGGTTCCACCGGTGAGCTGCTGGACTCCAAGGACATGGGCGCGCACATGGAGGCCACCGTGGCCGCCTACAACGACTACATCGTCGTGGGCACCCGCACGAACTACATCTACGGCATCAAACTGGAGTGATCCCCATGAACATCCGAATTCTGCACCTGCTGGAGGGCGCCCGGGCTGCCCGGGGCACCGCCGTCGTCATCGACGTGTTCCGCGCCTTCTCGCTGGAGTGCTACCTCACCGCCGCCGGGGTCCGGGACATCCTGCCCGTGGCCGACGCGGAGACGGCCCGCCGCCTCGGCGCGGCACACCCCGATTGGGTCCTCGCCGGAGAGCGCCACGGCTTCCGGCTGCCGGGCTTTGCCCTCGGCAACTCGCCCGCGAAGCTCGCGGGGCTGGACCTCGCCGGAAAGACCGTGGTCCACACCACCAGCGCCGGGACCCAGGGCATCGAGAACGCCCGTGGCGCGGACCGCATCCTGACGGGCAGCCTCGTGAACGCCGCAGCCATCGCCCGATACCTCCGCGCCGCGCAGCCAGAGACCGTCTCTCTCGTCTGCATGGGCATCGAGATGAGGGAGATCGCCCCGGAGGACCTGCTCTGCGCCGAATACATCCGCGCCCTGCTGCTGGATGAGCCCCTCGACGTCCGCCCGCGGGCCGCGGCGCTCCGGGAGACCTCCGGCGCGCGCTTCTTCCTGCCGGACCAGCAGGAGGACTGCCCCAGCCGGGACTTTACGCTCTGCACCGACGTGGACCGTTTCCCCTTCGTCCTGGAGATCGTCCGGGACGGCGCAGGCCTCTGCCACGCGCGCCGCATCGACGTCTAAGCCCGCGGGAGGACGCTCCCGTTTCCGTACAGGCCGGGACGCACCGGCCCCGGACCGCGGCGCGGTCCCCCGCCAGCCGCCTTTGACCTCAGGAGGAATCTATGTCAGTTCAATTTTTCAAAACCCAGCTCCGCCGCCTGAAGACCATCGCCGAGGATGAGCCCATCTCCATGGAGCGCCGGGAGCAGGACCTCGTCGGCGGGCTGCTCCAATGGGGCAACCTGCGCACCGTCCGTTTTGAAGAGGTGGAATTTCCGGACTTCCACGCCGCTCTGGCCGTGCCCACGGAGCCAAAGGGCAGCGGGGCCGTGCTCTATCTCCACGGCGGCGGCTATGTCTGCGGCGACCTCCGGTACGCCAAGGGCTTCGGCTCCGTGCTCTGCCGGGAGTCTGGGCTGCCCGTGTTCTGCCCGGCCTACCGCCTTGCGCCGGAGTTCCCCTTCCCCGCCGCCCTGGAGGACGCGCTGACGGCATACCGCTGGCTGCTTACATGCTATCCGGCAGAAAAGCTGGTCTTCGCCGGGGAATCCGCCGGCGGCGGCCTGCTGCTGGCCCTCTGCCTCCGGCTCAAGGAGCTGGAGCTGCCGCTCCCGGCGGGGCTCATCTGCATCTCGCCCTGGACGGACCTCACGTCCTCCGGCTCCTCCTATGAGGAGAACCGGGAGGCTGACCCGTCCATGACCCGGACGCGGCTCCAGCGCTACGCCGCCTGCTATACGGACCACCCGGAAAACCCGCTGGCCTCTCCCCTCTTCGGGGACCTCGCGGGCCTGCCCGAAAGCCTGATCTTCGTCGGCGGAGACGAGATCATGCGCAGCGACGCGACGGACCTCCATGCCGCCCTGGAGCGGGCAGGGTGCCGCTCCGCGCTCACCGTGGCCCCGGGCCTCTGGCACGGCTACGTGCTCTATGGCCTCAAGGAGCGCCGCTGCGACATGGACGCCATCTGCGCCTTCCTCGGCGCAAAGGTGACATGAGCCGCTACTGGCTGCGGCTCGACAACGCCGCGCTCATCTTCCCTGCCGTCCGGCGGCAGGACTGGACCAACGCCTTCCGCGTCTCCGCCGCGCTCCAGGAGGACGTGGACCCCGGCCTGCTCCAGCAGGCCGTCGAGGACCTGGCCCCGCGATTCCCCAGCTTCTACGTCCGGCTCCGGGCGGGCATCTTCTGGTACTACCTCGAGGAGGTCCGGAAGCCGCCGCGGGTCCGGCCTGACTTTGCCTACCCGCTGACTCACATGGGCCTCCGGGAGCTGCACACCTGCTGCCTGCGCGTCTTCTACCACAAAAACCGCATCGCCGTGGAGTTCTTCCACTCCCTGACCGACGGCAGCGGCGGCATGATCTACCTCAAGACCCTGACGGCCCGCTACCTCACCCTGCGCTGCGGCGCAGAGATCCCCGCAGAGGACGGCGTTCTCGACTGGCGTGAGGCACCGAAGCCCGAGGAGCTGGAGGACAGCTTCCTCCGCTACAGCGGCAAGACGGCCCTGAGCCGGAAGGAGCCGACGTCCTACCGGCTGCACGGCTCCCGGGAGCCGGACGGCTTCCTCCACCTGACCACCGGCGTCATCGAGACGGATGCCCTGCTCCGGGCCGCCCACAGCTATGACGCCACGGTCACGGCCTTCCTGGCCGCGGTCATGACGAAGTCCATCCTGGCCATCCAGACCCAGCGGCGCTACCTCGGCCGCCTGAAGCCCGTGAAGATTACGATCCCCGTGAACCTCCGCCGCCTCTTCGGCAGCGCGACGCTGCGCAACTTCGCCCTGACCATCAACCCCGGCGTGGACCCCATGCTGGGCCACTACACGCTGCGGGAGCTCTGCGGCATCTA
>CALICR010000169.1 GCA_938049125.1 uncultured Clostridia bacterium | reverse complement strand
CGCCTGGCTTTTCGCCAGACGCATCTATACCGTTTCGTTAATTTGGTCCGAGTGCCGAGATTCGAACTCGGGGCCTCTTGAACCCCATTCAAGCGCGATACCAAACTTCGCCACACCCGGATTTTCTCAGCTCGGTTATATTAGCACATTTCCGTGGCTTTTGCAAGTGTTTTTTTCTTTTTTCTTCGGAAGTTTTCCGGCCAGGCCCGCCGGGCGGCGGAGCAAAAGGCGCGCTTCTTCTGTCAGATCCTCGTTTTTGTGCAAAATTACCTGATTTCTGTTTACAATTCTTTCACACATTGTTAATTTGACGGACGGCACATCATATGCTATCATAGAGACAGAGCATAGAACCGGGCGGAAAGGAGTACACCATGGATTATGCGCTTTGGGTGAACCTGGAAGAAAAAGAGCTCTCCCTGACCGAGCTGGACGGCTTCAGCAAATATGTCTACGATTCGGAAATCTCGCTTCAGACCGTGCTGCGCCTGCTGGCCGCCGACGGCTTCCGGATGTACCAGTTGGCGGGCTGAGGCGGCCTGCCGGACCTAGTCTGACTTCCCTGCCCGCCGGTGTCCCCGGCGGGCCTTTTTTATAGGAAAGCGGCGGGCCGGTGCTCCGGTCCGCCGCGCCTTTCCTTATTTCATTGCGTAGGTCTCGTTCTTGCGGGACTTGCCCTTCGTGAGGCTGAGAATCATGGGCACTGCGCCCACCAGCGTGAAGAGGTAAACCCGCAGCAGGCTCGACATGTACACGCCGGTGTCGATGATGTCCATATCCATCAGGGCCGGGACCGCACGGAAGCTTGTGAAGAAGTCTGCCTCCATCTCCCGGGCGACCACGATGGCCCAGTCGCACCGGTCGCCCACGTAAACCATGAGGAGCATGACGAGCATGGAGATGACCACGCCCTTCTTCGTGAGCTTGCCGCCCAGCAGCTCATAGCCCTTGAGGGTGCAGACCGCCATGACAATACCCGAGAGGGCCGCCACAACGCCCAGCTGGCTCAGGATCACGATGGTCGCCGCGCCGATGAGCGAGCCGAGCAGCGCGCCGACCACGCCGCCCAGGACGTTCTCCGGCTTTTCCGCCGCGGCCTGCCGCTGCGCAGCGGCGGAGGCCGTCATGCTCTGGGCGCAGGCGTCGCAGAGATGGACCGGATGGCCGGACAGGAGACAGGTGGTCAGATCCGCAGCCGCGCCACAGTGCTGACAGCAGTCCTGATAGCCGCCCTGGCGGAGCTGCTCCGCTGCGGCGTCCAGCGCCGTCTCGGCGTTCTCCAGCGTCTTGTTCCAGTTCATGGCCGACCGGACGAAAAATACGACCTGACTGCCGCTCCCCTGCACGCTGGCGATCTCGCGGCACGTGCCGCAGACCTGCCGGAGCGCCGCAAGGTCCGGAGACGCACCGCCCCGGGACACCGAGAAGGCCATCTGCATCATGTTGCTATTCGCCGGAGGCGTCACACAGACACGGTAGCCGTGATAGGTCCCGTAGGCCGCGCCGGAGTGGGGGTCCAGCTTCAGACCTGTTGCCGCGCAGAGCGCGTCCAGATTTTTGTTCGCCATATCGCTCGTTCCTCTCTCTTTCTCGCCCGATTGGGCGCTGTCTTGACAAAAACCACATTTGCCAGAGCGACAAATGTGGTTTTTGTGGCAGGGGCACAAGGACTTGAACCCTGAGCCTACGGTTTTGGAGACCGCCGCTCTACCAATTGAGCTATACCCCTATTTATACAAAGCCTTTCGCGCATTCACCTGGTGGGCCTTCAGGGATTCGAACCCGGGACCAACCGGTTATGAGCCGGTGGCTCTAACCGCTGAGCTAAAGGCCCGTACTGCGGTTTTTTCAAACTGCTTGCATATTATAGCATCGATCCCGCCGCTTGTCAATCCGCATTTTTCGCCCCCGCGACAAAAAAACGGCGCGCGCCTGTCCCCCGACGGGCGCACGTCGTTGTTGTTCAGCGGGTCAGCCTCTGCGTCTCCCATTTGGTCTTCGCGTAGAAGGTGATGGAGAGGATGGTCGCGGTCGTCCAGCCGATGGGCCAGGAGAGCCAGATGCCGGTGGTGCCGAGGGCGGTCTTGGAGAGGAACACCGCAAGCAGCACGCGGAGCACGAGATCGGTGAAGGTCGCCACCATGAATTTTTTCATCAGACCCGCGCCGCGGAGCACGCCGTCCGCCACCAGCTTGGAGGAGACGACGAAATAGAACGGCGCAATGATGTGCAGGAAACGAACGCCGACGTCCATCGCCTGCCCGGTGGCGCTGTCGAGGAAGATGTAGACGAGGTTCGAGGTCAGCAGCATGTAGATCGCCACGATGGGGATACACAGCATCCAGACGAGGCGGAGCCCGGCGCGGAAGCCCGACTGGATGCGGTCGAACTTCTCGGCGCCGAGGTTCTGGGCGGTGTAGTTCGAGATGCCGTTGCCCAGCGTTGTCAGCGAGGTGATGACCATGTTGTTGAGCTTGACGGAGGCGCTGTAGCCCGCAATGACCGCAGAGCCGAAGCTGTTGATGACGCTCTGGATGATGATGTTGCCGACGGAGATGAAGCTCTGCTGCAAAATACTCGGCACGGCGACGACGGCAATCTTGCCGAGCAGCCGTGCGGAGAACACCGGCACGCGCCCCTCCGTGTGGATATGGCGGAAGCGGCGGAACACGAACACCAGTGCGAGCACGCAGCTGATGCCCTGGCAGAGGAAGGTCGCCCATGCGACGCCGTCCACGCCCATGCCAAAGCCTGCAACAAAGAGGATGTCCACCGCAATGTTGGAGGTCGAGGAGCAGGCGAGGAAGATGAACGGCGTCCTGGAGTCGCCCAGCGCAGAGAAGATGCCCGTCGCTACATTATAATAGAATACGAAGGGCAGCCCGAAAATGTAGATGTCAAGGTAGAGCTTCGAATCCGCGAAGATGTTCTCCGGCGTGTTGATGAGGGAGAGCAGCCCGTTGCAGAAGAGGAGGCCGCCGAGCATCAGCACGCCGCAGAGCACGCCGGAGGCGATCAGCGTCGTATAGACGGCGGTCTTCAACTCCGTGTACTTCTTCGCGCCGAAGAGCTGGGAGACGATGACGGAGCAGCCGATGTTGCAGCCGAAGGCGAAGGCGATGAAGATCAGCGTGATCTCATAGCTGTTGCCGACGGCGGCAAGGGCGTCGTTGTTGATGAATTTGCCGGCAACAAAGCTGTCGGCGATGTTGTAGAGCTGCTGGAAAATGATGCTGCCGAAGAGCGGCAGACAGAATTTCCAGAGCACGCTGGCAGGCTTGCCAACGGTCAGATCACGGTTCATTGGGCGTCACCGTCCTTCCGTTCGTCGCCAAGCGCACGCATGATGAGGTCCGCGGCGCCCTCGATGCCGTAGCGGCTCGAGGAGAGCATCAGGTCGTAGCTCGCCGGCTCGCCCCACGGCGTTTCAGAGTAGAAATCAAAGTAGTGGCGGCGCAGCCGGTCGATCTTGTTCATCTTCCGGGCGGCGTCCTTCTGGGAGAGACCGCTGCGCGCTTCAATGCGGCGGAGACGGTCGTCCATGTCCGCGTAAATGAAAACGGAGAGCACGTCATGCTCGCTGCCGCGCAGGATGGCGGAGGCGCTGCGGCCGATGATGACGCAGTCACCCGCATCGGCGGCCTCTAAGATCGCGCGGCGCTCGGCATCGTAGACGACCTGCCGCTCGGAATAGAACGCGGTGGTCAGCGCGGCGCTGTCGGCGAATACGTTGCCGGACACGAGGTCGGAAAACCCCAGCGGGCGCTCCTCGCGCTCCGCGACCTCCTCGGGCGCCAGATGGGCTTCCCTGGCGGCGCGCTGGAGCAGCAGCTTGTCCCAGCAGGGCACATTCAGCTTTTTCGCCAGCAGCTCGCCGACCTCTCTGCCGCCGCTGCCGTACTGTCTGCCGATGCAAATGATGGTATGACGCATCAGAATCTCTCCTTTTTTTCTCATTTTTCCCTTGACCTTCGAGTGCGCACCTAGTATAATTCAAATTCCAGTATGTGTAAAATATATATTTATTATGTCGTCCATATGAATTTTACATAGGAGGAAACACCATGCACATCAGCTACGATTCCTACCGGATCTTCTATTACGTGGCCCGATACGGCAGCCTGTCCCAGGCGGCGCGGCTACTGCTGAGCAGCCAGCCGAACCTGACGCGGGCCATCCGCAGCCTCGAGGGTGAGCTGGGCTGCACTCTCTTTCTGCGCACGAGCCGCGGCATGAAGCTCACGCCCGAGGGCGAGGCGCTCTACGCCCATATCCGCGTGGCCGCCGCCCACATCGAGGCCGCCGAGGAGGAGCTGGGCCGGAGCCGCGGCGGCGGGACCGTCACCGTTGCCGCCAGTGAGATGGCGCTGCGGTGCTTCCTGCTGCCGGTGCTGCGGCAGTTCCGCATCTCCTGCGCCGGCATCCGCCTCCGCGTCAGCAACCACTCCACCCGGCAGGCCGTGACGGCACTGCGCAGCGGCGAGGCCGACTTCGCCGTGGTGACGACGCCGCTCGAGGAGTCCGCGGCCCTGGACGTGCTTCCGCTCCGTCGGCTCCAGGAGACGGCCATCTGCGCCCCGGACAACCGGGCGCTGCTGGGCCGGACCGTGCCCCTCGCGGAGCTGGCCCGCTGGCCGCTCATCGCGCTGGGCAGCGGCACCATGTCCTTTGCGCTGTATTCCGCCTTTTTCAGCAGCTGCGGTCTCCCTTACCGGCCCGACATCGAGGCAGCCAGCGCGGACCAGATCCTGCCCATGGTGGAGGCGGGGCTGGGCGTCGGCTTCCTGCCGGAGCCGCTGGTCTCGGACCGGGTCCGCGTCATCGCCCTGGCTGAGCCGGTGCCCTCCCGCACCGTCTGCCTCGTCCGGCGGAAGGAGCAGCCCCTCCGCGTCGCCGCCCGGCAGCTGGAGGAGATGATTCTCGCAGCCCGCGGCTGAGCACGCAAAGCGCGGCGACAGGAGCATTCCTGCCGCCGCGCCGCTTTTTCAGGTCGTCAGTTCTGATGCTTTTTGCGCCCGTTTCTCCGGCCCAGTGCGCCCAATCCTGTCAGGGAGAGGAGCATCAGCGCCGTCAGGCAGACAAGGTCCTGCGCATCGCCGGTCTTCGGTGCGTCGGACTTCTTCACCGGGTCGTTCTTGACCACAGGTGTCTCCGCCTTCGGTTCCTCCTTCGGCGATTCCTCCTTCGGCGGCTCCTCCTTCTTTTCCTCCCCAGGGTCCTTTTCTTCTTCCTTCGGAAGCGCCGTGACCTTGGCACTGACCTCCACATCGCCGCCCACGGGCACGGTGAAGGTATAGACGCCGTCCGCTTCGGTCAGCTCCGTGCCGCTCATATAGACGCCGTCGAGCTTGTAGCCGTCCGCTGCCTTGGCGGTGACCGTCACGGTCTCGCCTGCCTTGGCGACTTCCTTATCAACGGAGAGCGTCACGCCCTCGGTCTGCCTGACCCAGATCGTATAGTTGACATCTGCGCCCAGCTCTGCCGCCAGTGCAGCGTTTTCCTGATAGCTGCCCGCCTCATCATCGAATTCCATGGCGGAGAACAGCAGACCGTCGGGGCCCTCCACAGTGTGGACCGTGACCTCCGGCACATGGTATTCCGGCGCTTCCGGCTCCTGCTCATTGTCGCCCGCCGCGTAGTAGATCCGCTCCGACTCCCGCTCCCAGCGGATGCCTGCGCCGTTCGTGCCGTTTTCCTTGTCCGCCGCTTCGCCGCCGCGGACGGTGTCGCCGACAGTCAGGCTGCCCGCCTTCGGACCCGCTTCCTCCGCATTCTCAGCGGCATCGTTTGCCAGCGGGCGCGGCTCCGGCTCCCGCTCCTGACTGACCAGGACCAGCCGGATGTACGCGCCGCTGCCGCCTATGCCTTTCTTGCCGTTCGTGCTGCCGCCGATGGCGTCGCCGCCGACGGAGACCGTCGCCGTGGAGTCCATATCCACACCGTCGCCCGCCTTGCTCCCATAGGGGGTGTCCAGCTCCGGGTTGGCGGTCACGCTGCCGCCGGTGACATTGCCGCCGACGGACACGGTCGAATTGTCCCGCGCGCGGACGCCTTCGCCCGCATAGCCATAGCTGCCGTAGGCGTCGCCGCCCGTGACATTGCCGGTGACGGTCACGCTCGCATTGTCATCGGCATTGATGCCGTCGCCGCCGTCGGAATAGGCGCCGGGATCCGTGTTGATGTTCGTAGGATCATAGTCGTCATCCAAAAGATTGCCGTTCTCATCCGGCACGTTCCGGTTCACGCTGGAGACATTGCCGTCCACGGTGACGGTCGCATTCTCATCCGCATCAATGCCGTTATCGCCCGCGGTGATGTCGCCGATCACGGTAATCGTCGCATCGCACCCGGTCTCAATGCCATTGTCGTCTGCGGTAATATTGCCGGTCACATTGACCGTCGTATTGTCTTCCGCATCGATGCCGTCCGCATTTGCGCTGTCAATGTTGCCAACAACGGTCACAGTGCTGTTGTCCCGGGCGTAGATGCCGTCGTCTCTCGCGGTGATATTGCCGTTCACGGTCACATTGCTGTTGCCTCTGGCATCCACGCCGTCATCGTCTTCGGCTGTAATATTGCCGTTCACGGTCACACTGCTGTTGTCTCTGGCGTAGACACCGCTCTCTCCGGCTGTGATGTTGCCGTTCACGGTCACACTGCCGTTGTCTCTGGCGCGGACACCGTTCTCTCCGGCTGTGATGCTGCCGTTCACCGTGACCTTTGCGTCATCGAACGCCTCGGCGCCGTCATAGCCCGCCTTGATGTCGCCGGTAAACGTGAGATTCGAGCTGTCGTCCGCTTGGATCCCGTCATGATCTCCGTCCGTCGTGACGCTGCCCGCCGCGTTGACCGTGACGCTGTCCGCCGTGCAGATGGCGTCGTCATTGCTGTCCGCCTCGAAGGACTTCGCCTCCACGTTGACGGTGCCCGCGCCGCCGAGGTACACGTCCTTCAGCGTGAACGCCTTGCCGTCGATGTAAAACGTCTTGCCCTCCTGGGCAGAGAGCTTCCCGGCAAACGCAATATCGCCGGTCAGGGTGATGTGGATCTCCTTGTCGCCGCTGTCGTCGGCAAACGCCGCCTCCAGCTCCTCAAAGGTTCCCGCCGTGTACTGCGCCGCAAAGGCGGAGCCGGTCAGCGCCAGCACCAGCAGCAGGGCAATCAGGCATCTGCGCATTCTCTTTCTCATAGGTCGTCCTTTCTCTGTCCGGTTGATTCCCTTGATGTAAATTCTAGAATAGAATCTATGGGTACAGCATACCAGAGCCGTTGCTTGTTTGTCAAGCGGAACCATGGGATTTCCTTCATTTTTCTGCATCGTTTCTGTCATTCCTGTGCGCAGCGAACCTCGCCCTTGCACGCCCGCCGTCCCTATCTTTCTTGATAACAGGAAAACATCCACCCCACGGAAGAAGGCCCCTCACGGAACAGAATCTCACCATCGGCAGCGTCGGAAAGAACGTGCTCCGCTTCTCGCTGCCCTATCTCCTCTCCTATTTTTTGCAGACGCTCTACGGCATGGCCGACCTCTACATCATCGGCCAGTTCGAGGGCGTGGCCGGCACCACTGCCGTCTCCATCGGCTCCCAGATCATGCACATGCTCGCAGTTGATTGTGGATCATATTAAGCTTCCTTTCTTGTCCGGCGCAAGCGCCGGTTATGATTCGGGATTGGAAAAGAAACCGGATACCGATTTCCGGGCTTCATCGGTGCCGACGAAAATGATTTCATCGCCGCCATACAGCTCCGCATATGGACCGGGAGACACGATGCGGGAGGTACCGCGCCGGATGGCGACGATCGTTTTATAGAAACTGACAACGCAAAAGTCAATCAAGGTTTTCAGTTTTGCGATTCTATGAGATATCGGCGTATTTCAAGCTGAAAAGTAATTGCAAAACCTAGCCGGTTGGTGGGGGCAAAATTGAAAACAATCGGCTAAAATAGAATTGTAATATCCATAACCAGCGAAATGCAGCGAAAAAGCACGGAGGAAACGCACAGAACCGATACGTAAGACGACATTTAGACAGAGCCTGTTATGCCGATGTGCAGCCCTTCGCGGTACCGGCAGTCGCCGCCATCCGAAACTGAATGAAATCCGCAGCCGGAAAAGTGTATGTGTACAATATCAAAAAATGGAGGGAAAACTATGAAGAAGCGATTGTTATCCATCCTGCTTTGCTGCATCATGGTCATCTGCATGATGTCCAGCGTTGCATTCGCAGACAGCAAAACACCGATTAACTCTTTGAAATTTACAATCAGCGGATACGAGTTGGACAGCAAGGCGCTTGACATCTCGGTGACCAGCGACCCGGGCAATGCAGGAATCACGAACGTTACCCGGGAAGTTCTCAAAAATAACCACACCGCTCATATCGTGGATCCCAATGAACGGCTTGAGGCCGGAATGCAATACAGCTTAAACGTGCTTTTTAATGTGCGCGATGGCTATGACATCGGAGCGCTTACCGCGGACAACGTGGTGATTGAGGGCGCCGAGGTAACAAGGGTGCAAAAACTGCACATCGCCAGCCACCCGGATGACGAATGGTTTTTAACGATCCACCTTAAGCCCATTGATTACCTCCCCGTGACGGACATCATCGCCACGGTGGAAGCACCGAAGCTCGGCGAAGAAATCAAGTGGGAGGGTCAGTTCTCCGCAACCGGAGCACAGCTCGTTGATCCAAATCTCATGATTCCCGTACAGTGGGCAAAGGCGTCCATCGATAATCCTGACATCGAGCAGTCCCTTTTCGATTCTGAGACGTTTCAGCCCGGATACTACTATATCGTCCGCGTTATCTTCAAGCCAGACAAGAACTATATGGTGATGCCGGATACCGTAGGAACCTTAAACGGTGTAAGCATCACGGTAACGCCGTCTGCCTTTGACAGCAACAACGGCGTTCTGAGGTTTGTCTTTGACCCGCTCGAGGAGGAAAACAGATTCACTGTACAGCCCACGGGCGGTACCGTGTCCTTTGGAAGCCAGAGACAGGTAACCTGGGAGACCAGCTTCACCCCGCTCAAGGTGGAATTGCTGCGTGACGGCAAGTGCTATTCGACGCTTGACGATCCTACCGCGACCACTGCGCTTTTCAGTGCCAGCCCAGGTCCTGAGCAGATCCGTGCTTATTACGGTTCCGGCGAAAATGACTATGTAGACAGTAATGCGTTCTACATTACATATGAGGACACCTCCATGGCAATCCCGCCGCTTCGCTACAGCTTGAATGGTTATGGTCTTGGTGAGCCGCTTGCCGACATTTCGCTGATGCCGGGCGCTGATAACGGCGGCGTCACCGAGACCCCGTATATCTGTATGACCGGTGACCAGGTCAACCGTCTTGCAAGCGGAGAGACTCCGACTTGGAACGACGGGTGGTTTATGCCTGACTCCGATTATTATCTGGTTGTAAGGCTCATTCCGGAATACGGCTTTGACGGCAGCACGCTTAAGAAAGAAAATATAACCCTTGAAGGAGTCGGAGCGCCCGAAGAAATCCTACTGCGTCAGTTCGACGGTGGAATGCTTGGATACGCCGTATTTAAACTCCCGCAGCTGCGCGATCCGATCGTCACGATCGAGCTGCCCTTCACCAAGACGGTCAGGCAGGGCGGCACTGCCGCTCCCGGCGCCGAGACCTTCAACTTGGAGGTTTTTGACATCGGAAACGGCAACAAAAATGAGTACCGGGACGTAAGCTATACCGCCTCCGTCAAAACCAACGGCACAGCCGATTACAGCGGCAAGCTGGTTATCACCGGTCCCAAGTCGCAGGTGCAGCAGTTTATCTCAGAGGGCTTCTTCGTCCGTGAGGTAAAGGGCTCGGCAGCGAACTGGACATATTCCGATGCGGTGTGGATGATCGCTCCCAATTACAATGGCAGCAGCGATGAGCCGAATCTGACCATTTATCCCACCAAGATGGAAAAAACCGACAACGGCACCTTCTATGTTTGGGATCGTGAAAACCCGGCAGACAGAATGCGCTTTGAAAACGTATTTACTTTTGACGATCCGATCGTCACGATCGAGCTGCCCTTCACCAAGACGGTCAAGCAGGGCGGCACTGCCGCTCCCGGTGCTGAGACCTTCAACTTGGAGATTTTTGACATCGGAAACAGCAATGAAAATGAGTACCGGGACGTAAGCTATACCGCCTCCGTCAAAACCAACGGCACAGGCGATTACGGCGGCAAGCTGGTTATCACCGGTCCCAAATCGCAGGTACGGCAGTTTATCTCAGAGGGCTTCTT
>CALICR010000168.1 GCA_938049125.1 uncultured Clostridia bacterium | reverse complement strand
GCTGAGGTAGAGCAGCACCAGCGCGCCGCCGCCGAGGGCTCCCAGGGCGAACCAGCGGAGCCGCGTACCGCCGAGGAACATCATGACCGCGCCGAGCAGCAGCACAATGACCGTGGCCGAGAGGTGCGGCTCGAGGTAGAGCAGCACGGCGATGACCGCTAAGATCGCCGCAAAGGGCAGAACGCCGTAGCGGAACGTCTTCATTTTGTCCCGGTAGACGGACATGGCGGCGGCAAAGGTCAGCACGACGCCCAGCTTCGCAAACTCCGAGGGCTGGAACTCCACGCCGATCCTGATCCAGCGCCGCGCGCCGTTGTGGCTGACACCGATGCCTGGAATGGCCACGGCGATGAGCAGCAGCACCGCGCCGCCCAGGACCCAAAAGGCCAGGAAGCGCCAGGCCTGATAGTTGAGGCGGCTGACGAGCAGCATGACGGCGATGCCCGCCGCGGCGAAGCAGCCCTGGCGGATAAAGTAATGGGTCGGGGCAAGGCCCTCGCTGATGGCTGAGGCATAGCTGGCCGAGAAGAGCATCACGAGGCCGATGACCGTGAGCAGCACGGTCAGGACGAGGTAGGGGACGTCGAGCATCCCCCGCTCATCGACGAGCACGGTCTCGCCTTGCGGGGACGCAGGTTCGGAATGTTTCACGGGCCGGACCTCCTTTCCCCTCCAGTCTATGCGGCGGTTTTTCAGAATCTTCCTGCGGTTCCGAGGTAAGTCAGCGCGCAGAGCAGGGCCGTGACGGTGACGAAGACGCCGAAGATCTTCTCCTCGCTCCAGCCGCACAGCTCAAAGTGGTGATGGATGGGCGTCATCTTGAAGATGCGCTTGCCGTGGGTCAGCTTGAAATAGCCGACCTGCAGAATGACGGACACGGTCTCGAGGATGTAGATGAAGCCCACGGGGACCAGCACCACGGGCATATCCAGCGCAAAGGCCATGCCGCAGACGGCCCCGCCCAGGAAGAGGGAGCCGGTGTCGCCCATGAAGACCTGGGCCGGGTGGAAGTTGTAGAAGAGGAAGCCGAAGAGGCCGCCCGTCAGCGCCGCCGGGAACAGGGCCAGGTCGTTCTGGCCGTAGCGGATGCAGATGAGAGTGAAGTAGAGCATAACCGGGATCGTCACGCCGGAGGCGAGGCCGTCGATGCCGTCGGTCAGGTTGACGGCGTTGACGCTGCCCACGATGACGAAAACGGCGAAGAACAGGTAGACGACCCAGTTGATGCGGAACGTCACATTGAAGAACGGGATGTACAGGTCGTTCGTCAGGTTGCCGTGCCAGCGCAGGGCCAGCAGAAAGGCCGCCGCCACCGCCAGCTGGAGCACCAGCTTCTGGATGGCCGTGAGGCCGAGGTTCCGCTTGAGCTTGACCTTGACAAAGTCGTCCACGAAGCCGATGCCGCCGAAGGCCAGGCTCAGCAGCAGCACGAACAGGCAGGCGAGGTCGCCCCGGAGCATCCCCCGGAAGCCCGTCACCAGGCAGAGAAGCGAGGCGCTGATGAAGATGAGGCCGCCCATGGTGGGCGTGCCCTGCTTGCCGCTGTGCCACTTGGGGCCGACCTCCCGGATGGACTGTCCGGCCTTCAACGCCCGCAGCATCGGCACAAATACCTTACCCAGCAGTACGCTCAGCGCAAACGCGCCGAGCATGGTGATCAGAATTCTCATTTCTCTGTCCTCCCAGAACGAATTAGGCCTCTTCGGGCTTCAGGAACATCTGGAGCACCCGCTCCAGACGCATGCCATGACTGGCCTTGAAGAGCAGCAGGTCGCCGGGTTTGGCGCGGCTGCGCAGCATCTTGGCCATCTGCTCCTGGTTGTCGAAGTGCCAGACGCAGTTCGCGGGCATCCCGCCGGTGATGGCGCCGGTGACCATGCGCTCGGCGTCGGGGCCGTAGGCGAAGAAGAGGTCCGCCCGGGATGCCACCTGGCGTCCCACCTTGTAGTGCTCCGCCATGGAGCAGTTGCCCAGCTCCAGCATGTCACCCAGCACGGCGATGCGCCGCCCCTGGCAGGGCCGCTCGCCCAGCACGTTCAGTGCCGCCTCCATGGACTCGGGACCGGCGTTGTAGCAGTCCTCGATGATGGTGAAGCCGTTCTTCTCGCAGATGTGCTGGCGCATCCCGGTGTTGACGAAGTCCTTGAGGGCCGTGCACATGGCCTCCGGCTCGACGCCGGCGGTGAGGCCCACGGTCAGCGCCGCCAGGGCATTATAGACATTGTGGCGGCCCGGCGCGGGGACAAAGACCCGGAAGTCGGCCCCCAGGCCCACGGCGCGGAAGCGGACGCCGTCCTCCTCCAGGGAGATATCCCGGGCGCGGAGGTCGCACTCGGCGTTCTCCACGCCGAAGAAGAGCATCCGGAAGGGCAGCGTGCCCCGGAGGTTCCAGAGCAGCGGCTCGTCGCCGTTGAAGAGCAGCAGGCCGTCCGGACTCAGGCCCTCGGTCACCTCCAGCTTGGCCCGGAGGATGCCCTCCCGGCTGCCGAGATGCTCGATGTGGGCCGTGCCGATGTTTGTCATGACGACCATGTCCGGCTGAGCGATGGACGTGAGGTAGGACATCTCGCCGAAGTGGTTCATGCCCATCTCCAGCACCGCGGCCTCGGTATCCGGCTCGATGGAGAGAATGGTCTCCGGCAGGCCGATGTGGTTGTTGTGGTTTCCCTTGTTCTTCGCCGTGCGGTAGCGGGCGGAGAGGACCTTGGCGATCATTTCCTTCGTCGTCGTCTTGCCGACGCTGCCGGTGACGCCGATGACGGAGAGGCTCAGCTGCTCCCGGTAGCACCGGGCGAGGTCGCCGTAGGCCCGCAGCGTGTCC
>CALICR010000167.1 GCA_938049125.1 uncultured Clostridia bacterium | reverse complement strand
CCCGCCTGCGCTTCGGCAGGCGGGCGCGCGCTGTTCCTCCGCCCGTAAAAGACTGCATTCCCTGTCCGCGTCCGCCCGGGCGCGGGATTTTTTTGTCCCCACCGCAAAAAATCCCGTGACCCCGGCTCCTCCATTTCGTCTATAGGGGTACAGACAGAAAATCCCAGCCCCACGGGGCAGATCAAGGAGGTCTTATCATGAAGCACCGTTTCTTCCGCCGCAGCCTTGCGCTGCTGCTCGCCGCGGCCCTGGCCCTCTCGCTGGCCGCCTGCGCGGGGTCTCCCGCCGCCCCGGCAGACGATGATGCGCCCGCAAACGAATCCCCCGTGGCCGCCGCTGACACCCTGGCCCAGGCCGAGGATCCGGCCCTGCCGGCGCATATGTCCGACGCAGAATTCGAAGCCGCCATCGAGGACCTGAGCGCCCAGAACCTCTCCGACAAGGACTACGAGGCCGCCTGGGACAAGCTCTACGACGAGTACAGCGCCCAGGCCGACCAGTACCGCACCGCCCTCGAAGCCCTCCGGGGCGGCGGGATGGAGGACGGCGACGCCGCGGGCCTCCGCGCCTTCACCGCCGCCCTCGGCAAGGCCCTGCTGACCGGGGCCGACGGCAAGAACGCCGTCTTCTCCCCCGCGAACCTCTACCTCGCCCTGGCCGCCCTCTCGGAGGTCACCGGCGGCACGAGCCGGGACGCCCTGCTCCCGCTGCTGGGCGCGCAGGACCTCGACACGCTCCGCGCCCGGGCCGACCGCGTCTTCCGCCAGCTCTATCAGGACGACGGCGCGAGCCAGACCCGCCTGGCCGCGGCCCTCTTCCTCCAGCGCGGCAGGACCTACAAGGACGGCCCCATGGCCCCGCTGGCCGAACGCTATCACGCCTCGGCCTACCGCGTCCCCATGGGCACCGCCGAGGCCGACAAGACCATCCGGACCTGGCTGAACGACAACACCGGCGGCCTCCTGAAGGACGCCGTCGAGGGCATCGAGACGGACCCCAGCACCCTCCTCCTGCTGGCCACGACGCTCTACTTCAAGGATGCCTGGTCCAACGACTTCTCTGCGGGCGAGACGGCGAAGGACGACTTCACCCTCGCGGACGGCAGCACCGTCACCGCCGACTTCATGCACAAGGTTCAGAACCAGTACGTGCTCCGGGGCGACGGCTGGACCGCCGCCACCCTCGCCTTCCAGGGCGGCGCGGGCATGACGTTCCTGCTCCCGGACGAGGGCACGGACCCCGCCTCCCTTCTCGGGGACGAGGGCGCCCTCTCCGCCCTGCTCAAGCGGACCAGCGCCGACAGCGAAGAGGCCGAGGTCCACTGGTCCGTCCCGAAGCTCGACGTCTCCGCGGACCTCTGCCTCAACGAGACGCTCCAGGCCCTGGGCCTTTCGGACCTCTTCGACCCCCAGACCGCCGACTTCTCTCCCCTGACGGACGAGGCAGCCTATGTGGGTCTGGTCCAGCATGCCGCCCGGGTCACCACCGACGAGGAGGGCTGCGAGGCCGCCGCCTTCACCGTCATCAAGACCGAGGCCGCTTCCGACGAGCCTGCGCCGCTGCCCATCGTCGAGATGAATCTGAACCGGCCCTTCCTCTTCGCCATCACCGGTGTGGACGGCCTGCCCCTCTTCCTCGGCCTGGTGGAGAACCCCGCCGCCTGAGCCGCCGCGCCCGTCCCCGGGCCGCATCCGCGTCCTGCACCCCCACCCCGCCCGGACCCCGGGCGGGGCGCTCTGCGTTCTGCCGGGCATATCCGCCCGCCCGGGCGCATAGAGTGAAAGCAGCAAGGGGAAAAGGAGGTCTTCGCATGGAACGAACGGAAGCGCCGGAGCTGCCCCAGAAGCTGACGCTCGAAAACCGCAGCCGCCTCACCGTCAGCGGCGTTCAGGACGTGGAGCGCTTCGACGAGAGCGCCGTGGTGCTCCACACCTGCCGCGGCGTGCTGGCGGTCCGGGGGCGGGAGCTGCGGCTGCGCCAGCTCTCGGTGGACGGCGGCCAGGTAGCCGTGGACGGCACCGTGGACGCCCTGCTCTTTGAGGAGCCGCGGCGGGAGGGCGGCTTTCTTGCGAGGCTGCTGGGATGAGCCAGCCCGTCCTCGGCCAGCTGCGCCAGTTTCTGCTGGCGGCGGCGCTGGGCGGCGGCCTCGCAGCGTTCTCCACGCTGCTCCGGGCCGTCCGTCTGCTCCGGCCCCGGCTCACCCACCTCTGCGACGCCCTGTTCGGCCTTGTGCTGACGCCCGCCCTGCTGCTCCTCGCCCTCTACGCGGGGGCGGGACGCTTCCGCCTCTTCTTCGTCCCGGCCCTGGCCCTCGGTGCCGCGGTCTTCGCGCTGCCCCTGGGAAAGCCCGCGGAACGGCTCTTCACGGCCCTTTTCCGCCTCGCCGGACGGTTTCTGCGGCGCCTTGGCCGCCTCTTGTTCGGCCCGGTGAACTTTTTTTGGAAAATCGCAAAAAAAATCTTTTCTTTTCTGAAAAAATCGGTTATGATGGATTTTGTAGACGCGGAGGCCGAGGCCGCTGCGCCGAAGCCGTTTCCGGGAGGGTCAGCGCATGAGGTTCCAGCGGTCGTCCCTGGCAATGAAGCTCATCATCCTCCTGCCCGCCGTCGCCGCCGCCGTCACGCTTCTGTCGCTCCAGACGAAGCTCCAGGACCGGCAGCAGCGCGCCGCCGAACTTGAGGCGGAGGTCACCGCCGCGGAGCAGGAAAACCGCCGTCTCGAGGAGGCCATCGCCGCCTCCGGCACCGACGAGGGCGTCAAGGACGCCGCCCGGCAGAAGCTGGGCCTCGCGGAGCCCGGCGAGCTTGTATTTTACGATCTCGGCAGCGCGTCTGCCGGAAAATAAAGAGGAGAGGGAACAGCACAGTCTATGGAGTTTAAAGTCGGGGAAATCGTAGAGGGTAAGGTCAAATCCATCACCAATTTCGGCGCATTCATCTCCCTGCCCGAGGGGAAGACCGGCATGGTACATATCTCGGAGATCGCCCATGCCTATGTCTCGGACATTCGCCAGCATCTCACCGAGGGCCAGGACGTCAAGGTCATGGTCCTGGCGGCGGAGCCGAACGGCAGGATCAATCTTTCCATCAAGCGCACCGTGGCCCCGCCGGAGCGTCCGTCCCAGCGCCGCGGCTTCGACCGGCGCGGAGACCGTCCCGGCGGCGCACCCCAGGGCCGTCCCGGCGGCTTCCAGAACCGCGGCGACCGGCCCCAGAGCCAGGAGCGCCGCGCGGAGCCGCAGTTCTCCCGTTCCTACACGCCCGCGCCCTCCAGGGACCAGTCCTTTGAGGATAAGCTGAAGCAGTTCATGAGCGAGTCGGACAGCAAGCTGTCCTCGGTCCGCCAGTATTCGGACCACAAGACAAAGACCCGCAGAAGATAAGCACGCCTACGGCCCCCTTCGGCACGCCGAACGGGGCCGTTTTTTTCAGGAGGGATTCCCATGAACGTCGTCATCACGGGCGGCAGCCGCGGCATCGGGGCCGAGGCCGTCCGCCGCTTTTCCGCCCTGGGCCACCGCGTCGCCTTTCTCTACGAGAAGCGCCATGACGCCGCCCGGGCCGTCGCCGCCGAGACCGGGGCCGAGGCCGTCTGCTGCGACGTCGCGGACCCGGCGGCCGTCCGGGCCGCCTTCGCCGCCCTGCCGGAGCCGGACCTGCTCATCACCTGCGCCGGCATCGCCTACGCCGGGCTGATCCAGGACACCACGGACGACCAGTGGCAGCGCATCTTCGACGTCAACGTCGGCGGCGTCTTCCACGCCGTCCGGGCCGTGGTGCCCGGCATGGTGCGCCGCCAGAGGGGCTGCATCCTCACCGTCGCCTCCATCTGGGGCCAGTGCGGCGCGTCCATGGAGGTGCCCTACTCCGCCACCAAGGGCGCGGTCATCGCCATGACCAAGGCCCTGGCCCAGGAGCTTGGCCCGTCCCACATCCGCGTCAACTGCATCGCCCCCGGCGCGGTCCGGACCGACATGATCGCGGGCTACTCCGCCGAGGCCCTGGAGGCCTTCCGCCGGGAGACGCCCCTGGAGCTGCTGGGCACCCCCGCCCACATCGCCGACGCCATGGTCTACCTGGCGAGCGCCGAGTTCGTCACCGGCCAGGTCCTGGGCGTCAACGGCGGCTATTACCTCTGAGGCGCAGCGCGCCGTCTCTTCCGCTTGGAAGAGACGGCGCTTTTTTTACTTCCCGAGAATGAAGGACTCGTAGTTCAGGAATTCGAAGCCCTGGCGGCGGTAGAGGGCCTTGGCGCGCACATTGTCCGGCTCCGTTTCCAGCCGGTAGCGGGCCGCGGGGCGGTTTTCCAGGAGCCAGGCGAAGAAGGCGGTGCCCATGCCCTTCCCCCGGGCCTCGGGCCGCAGATACAGCTCCTCGACCCAGACCACGAGGCCCCCGGCCTCCTGGGACCAGGTCTTCGCCAGCAGCGCGTAGCCCAGCGCCGCGCCGTCCTCCTCGAGGAGGAAGCCCTCGGCATAGGCGTCGCTGCGCAGCAGCTCGTCAAAGGTCCGCTCCAAAAATTCGTCGGGCACCGGGTGGTCCACGGCGTCGCTGTGGTAAAAATCATGGGCCATAGTGAGATAAATCGCCCGGTCCCCGGGTCTCAGCGCACGGATCATAGAAGCTCCTCCTGCAAAATCGTTTTGGCCTCGTCCCAGGACGCGGCGCAGGCCGCCAGCACGGAGCAGCGCTCCCGCAGCAGCACCGGCGCGCCGGAGAACTGGCGGATGACGCCGCCCGCCTCCTCGAGGATGACGCCCGCCGCGGCGTAGTCCCAGGGCGAGAGCAGCGTTTCATAGAACACCTCGGCCCGGCCCGCGGCCACGGCGCAGAGGTCCAGCGCCGCGGAGCCGCTCCGCCGGAGGTCGAGGCCCCGGTCAAAGAACCGCCGCGCCAGCGCGAAGGTCCGGTCCGCCACGCCCCGGTCGTAGGGCGCGGTGCCGAACATGACGATGGCCCGGTCGAGGGGCCGGTCCGATACCCGCAGGGGCCGCCCGTTCCGCATGGCCCCGCGGCCCCGCTCGGCGCAGAAATACTCGTCCTGATAGGGGTCGTAGACCGCGCCGAAGCGCACGCCCGTCTCGTCGGCCAGGGCCACGGAGATGCAGCTCCGCCGGTAGTCCCGGGCGAAATTCATGGTCCCGTCAATGGGATCGATGATGAAAAATTCGCCGGTGTGGCCCGCGGGCGGCACCCGCAGCCCCTCCTCGCCCAGGAAGCCCGCCCCGGGCCGGAGCTGGCGCAGGCCCCGCTCGAGGTTCTCCTGCACCTGCCGGTCGTAATTGGTCACCAGGTCCTGGGGACCGGTCTTTTCCTCCGCGGCAATGGTCCCGGGTGCCGCGTCCCGAATGCGCGCGCCCTCGGCGCGCAGCAGCGCTTCCAGCGCCTTCCACATTGCGCATCCCTCATTTCATCCAGATGACGAGCTGCGCCGCCGCTCCGAAGAGCAGGCACAGCCCAAGGCCCGCGCCGAAGAGCAGGGCCTCCACCGC
>CALICR010000166.1 GCA_938049125.1 uncultured Clostridia bacterium | reverse complement strand
GGTAGAGCGCATCCTTGGTAAGGATGAGGTCGCCAGTTCGAATCTGGCTATCAGCTCCAGTGTAATACACCGAACATTCCTGGAATGTTCGGTGTATTTCTGTATTTACTGGTTTTTGCCGGAATAACGGGGCAGAACAAGCTGTTTCGGACTTGTTTTGGCGGAAAATGACGACGGGACCGGCGATGGGAACAGGAGACTGCGCCTGCTGCCGAACCGCTGCGGCAGCTTCACGGGCAGCACGCTCTGCAACATGCTGGGCAATGGCATCTACCGCTTCCCGTTCCCGGTCTACCGGGAGACGACGAAGTACGGCAACAACATCTCCATGGCGAACAACGGCTTCGAGCACCCCTGCGTGCTGAGCGTGCGGGACGGCGTGGGGATGCTCCAGCTGAAGGCCGTGGACTTGTCGGCCCAATCTTGTCCCGTTTTGGCTGGGGTGGGCTGTTTTGCGCGTTTTTGCAGGATTTTCCCGGCGCGCCATCTTGAAAAGCGCCGCCGCCGATGCTACAATGAAATTGGACGCGGCGGCGTTTGATCCTGCCGCGGCCCCGGCGGACGCCGGACGGAGCCTGGGCTGCCCAAGGGGCGGCTTTTCCTCAGCCCGATGGTTAGAACAGGCTAATCGTCCCGCGCGCCGGAGAACGGAACTGGGAGGGGACGGCAATGTCGTTTTTTGAAAATACCCGGAAGCCCGAGGGCTTCGGCGGGCGGGTGATGGTCTCCATGATGAATCTGGGCCACCGGGCGCTGGCGCGCTGGGGCCTCCAGTTCCTGACGCTTCAAAAGGACGCGCGGGTGCTGGTGTGCGTCTGCGCCGTCAACGGCGCACGGGGCTTCCTCGCGGGCCTCTGGCAGATGCTGCTCATCCTGTCCGTCATGAACCTGGCGGACCGGCTCGGCATCGACGGCTGGTGGGTCGGGCACACCAAGGCCTGGATCATCCCCGGCACCGAGGACCTGCGGCCCCACATCACCGCCGCGGACAAGCGGAAGAAGTGGATGGCGGGCACCGTGGGCATGGCGGTCATCGCCGCGGTGCTGGCGGGCATCATGGTGCTGCTGGTGCGCTGAACGGGAGGGGCGGGGAAGGGATTCTGCCGCTGCGGGGATCACCGGGCGTCGGAGCCTTCCGCAGATCTGAAAAAACCGCCCCGGTCTCTGCGAAGACCGGGGGCGGTATCTTTGAAGCGGCGGCGCGAGCAGTCTTAGGAGGAGATGTCGGCGCGGTAGCGGCGGAAGCCCTCGCCGTGGACCTCGGCGGCGTTCACCACGAAGGAGAAGGCGTCGGGGTCCGTCTGCTTGATGAGCGTGAGAGTCTGGGAGAGGATGTTCTGCCGGGTGACGGTGACGACGACGGACTTGTCGTTGCCCGTGTAGCCGCCCTTGGCGGGCAGCAGCGTCACGCCGCGGTCCGTCTTGGTGCTGAGCATCTCCGTCATTTCTCTGCCGTGTTCCGTGATGATATAGATGACCTTGGCGTAGTTGGCGCCGTCCATGATGCCGTCGATGACCTTGGAGGCCAGATAAATTTCCACAAAGGAGTAGAGCGCAATTTCAATATCGCCGACCACCACGACGGCAAAGACGACGACCATGGCGTCGATGCTCAGGAGCAGCCCGCCGATAGGCAGGTTCGGCATGGCCCGCAGCAGCAGAATGCTGAAGAGGTCGGTGCCGCCAGTGGAGATGCCGCGCAGGAACAGAATGCCGATGCCCGCGCCGGCGAACACGCCGCCGAGGCCCGAGGCCAGCAGGATGTTTTCCGAGTAGACCGGGAGAACGTTTGCAAAGAGGTCGATGAACACTGAGAGCATCACCGTGGATACCAGCGTCCGGGAGAGCTGGGAGAAGCCCAGGATTTTCCAGGCGGCAATGAGCAGCGGAATGTTGATGATGAGCGCCAGCGTGCCGACGGAGAGCGGAATGATGTGGGACAGCGTTGCGGCAAGACCGGAAACGCCGCCCGGGGAGATATTGTTTGGAATGACAAACATATCGAGGCTCGCAGCCACCAGGGCCGTGCCGAGCAGAATGGACAGCGCGTCCATCAGAAGCTTTTTTTTCATAGCGTCTCCTTTCTGATCCGGGGGGCGAAAAGCGCGCGGAGCATCCTTCCGATCTGGAATGCCGGATATCCATACTATACCGCAGATCGGCCCGCGAATCAAGATTTTTTCAGAAAACAGCAAGCATGGGAAACCGGCTTCGGGTTTGACAAAACGGCCCGGGACCGGTACAATAGGACCAAAGGAACTACGGAGGCGAACACCATGAATCATCCCTATCATTCCGCGATCGAAGCGTTTTTTGCCGCCCAGGAGCCTGCCATGCTGCGGGACCTGACGGCGCTCATCGAGATCCCCAGCGTCCGCGGCGAGGCCCAGGACGGTATGCCCTTCGGTGTCGGACCGGCCATGGCGCTGCGCAAGGCCATGGAGCTGATGGAGGCCCAGGGCCTCCGGGTCCGGGACTACGACGGCTGCGTCGCCGCGGGCGATCTCACGGACCGGGAGCCGGGCCTCGACATTCTGGCCCATCTGGACGTGGTCCCTGCCGGGGACGACTGGACCGTCTGCAAGCCCTTTGAGCCGGTGATCCAGGACGGGAAGCTCTACGGCCGCGGCTCCATCGACGACAAGGGCCCCGCCATCGCGGCGCTTTACGCCATGGCCTGCGTCCGGTCCCTGGGCGTGCCGCTGAAGCGGAACGTCCGCCTCATCCTTGGCACGGACGAGGAGTGCGGCAGCGGCGACCTCCCGCACTACTACGGTAAGGAGCCGGAGGCTCCCATGACCTTCACGCCGGACGCCAACTTCCCCCTCATCAACGTGGAGAAGGGCCGCCTCTGCGCGGAGCTGGACGGCAAATTCCTGCGGGACGACCGGATGCCCTACATCGCCTCGGCGGACTGCGGCATGAAGAGCAACGTCATCCCCGAGAAGGGCGAGGCCGTCGTCGTGGGCCTCAGCGCCGCTGAGGCAGCGCCGCTGCTGGCGGCGGCCCAGACGCGGACCGGCGCGGCCTTTACGGCAGAGGAGGACCGGGGCGCCCTGCACATCCGCGTCCAGGGTAAGGGCGGCCACGCCGCCTATCCCGAGGCAGCCAACAACGCGCTGACGGCGCTGCTGGACCTGCTCGCGTCGCTGCCCTGCGCCGACAGCGAGGGCTTCCGCCAGGTGCAGGCGCTCCGGCGCCTCTTCCCCCACGGCGACTATGCGGGCAAGGCCCTGGGCATCGCCATGGCCGACGAGGTCTGCGGCCCTCTGACCCTCTCGGCGGACCTGCTGCACATCGACGAGACCGCCGTCTACCTCTGCTTCGACAGCCGGTGCCCCACCTGCTCCACGGACGAGAACACCCGCCTCGCGGCGGCGGCGTCCATCCGGGCAGCGGGCCTCACCATGCGCGACACGGCCATGACGCTGCCCCACTGCGTGGACGCCGACTCGGACTTCATCCGCACGCTGCTGAAGGCCTATGAGGACTGGACGGGCCTCGAGGGCAAGGCCGAGGCCACCGGCGGCGGCACCTACGTTCACGACCTCAGGAACGGCGTCGCCTTCGGCTGCGAAATGGCCGGCATTGACAACCATCTCCACGGGACCGACGAGTTCATCACGCTGGAGCAGCTCCTGCTCTCGGCCAAGATCTTCGCCCAAGCCATCCTGGACCTCTGCTGCTGAGCGGGAGGCGCACCGTGAGCGAAACG
>CALICR010000165.1 GCA_938049125.1 uncultured Clostridia bacterium | reverse complement strand
ACCCCAACGACGCCAATGCCCTCGGCATCGGCATGGTGCACCAGCACTTCAAGCTGGTCGAATGCTTCTCGGTGCTGGACAACATCATTCTCGGCGTGGAGGACACGAAGCTGGGCTTCCTGCAGAAGCAGGCCGCCCGGAAGAAGGTCCTGGCCCTCTCCGAGAAGTATGGCCTGAAGGTGGACCCCGACGCCCTGATCCAGGACATCAGCGTCGGCATGCAGCAGCGCGTGGAGATCCTCAAGATGCTCTACCGCGACAACGAGATCCTCATCTTCGACGAGCCGACGGCGGTTCTGACGCCCCAGGAGATTGACGAGCTGATGCAGATCATGAAGAACTTCGCCGCCGAGGGCAAGTCCATCCTCTTCATCTCCCACAAGCTGGCGGAGATCATGGCCGTGGCGGACCGCTGCACCGTGCTCCGCAAGGGCAAGTACATCGGCACCGTGGACACGAAGGACACCACCATCGAGGCGCTCTCCGCCATGATGGTCGGCCGCCAGGTCAACTTCAAGGTGGACAAGAAGCCCGCGGAGCCGGGCGAGGCCGTGCTGGACGTCCGGGGGCTGACGGTGCCCTCCCATGTCCATAAGAACAACGCCGTCCGCGACGTCTCCTTCCAGGTCCGCAGCGGCGAGATCGTCTGCATCGCGGGCATCGAGGGCAACGGCCAGACGGAGCTGGGCTATGCGCTGACGGGCCTGGAGCGGCCCGCGTCAGGCAGGCTGACGCTCTGCGGCAAGGACATCACCCACGCGAAGGTCCGGGAGCGAAGCCGCAGCGGCATGAGCCACATCCCCGAGGACCGGCACAAGTACGGCCTCGTACTCGACTATACCCTGGAGCAGAACCTGGTGCTCCAGCGCTACTGGCAGCCCGACTTCCGCAAGGGCGCGTTCATCCGCTTCGACGAGGTCCGGCGGTACGCCGAGGAACTCATCGAGGAGTTCGACATCCGCTCCGGCCAGGGTCCCGTCACCGTGACGCGCGCCATGTCCGGCGGCAACCAGCAGAAGGCCATCGTGGCCCGGGAGCTGGAGAAGGACCCGAAGCTGCTGCTGGCGGTCCAGCCCACCCGCGGCCTCGACGTCGGCGCCATCGAGTTCATCCACAAGCAGCTGGTCAAAAAGCGCGACGAGGGCGCGGGCGTGCTGCTCATCTCCCTGGAGCTGGACGAGGTCATGAACCTCTCGGACCGCATCCTCGTCATCTATGAGGGCGAGATCGTCGGCGAGTTCGACCCCAAGACCGTCACCGTCGAGGAGCTGGGCCTCTACATGGCCGGCGCCAAGAGAAAGGAGCGCGCCGAATGAAACAGAAAACAGCGCTGTGGCAGCGCTCGGGCTTCGTCAGCCTGATGGCGTCCCTGCTCTCCATCGCGGCGGGCCTCATCTTCGGCTTCCTGCTGCTGCTCATCCTGAACCCCGCCAACGCCGCCGCCGGTATGGGCAATATGCTCTCGAACGGCATCCGCGACATGGGCAACGTGCTCTACCGCTCGACGCCCCTCATCATGACGGGCCTCTGCATCGCCTTTGCCTACAAGGTCGGCCTCTTCAACATCGGCGCGTCGGGCCAGTACACCATGGGCGCGTTCTTCGCGCTGGTGTGCGCCATCGGTTTCCAGATGCCCTGGTACCTCTGCCTGCTGGCCTCCATCCTCGGCGGTGCGCTCTGGGGCGTGTTCCCGGGCTTCTTCAAGGCGAAGTTCAACGTCAATGAGGTGCTGACCGGCATCCTCTTCAACTGGATCGGCATGAACCTCGTGAATTTCCTCGTGGCGAATCTCACCTTCGCAGGCCACACCATGCTCTCCACGAGCTGGGGCGGCTCCGCCTCGGACCGCACGGCGGCCCTGGCCGACGCCAACCCCTCGGCCATCCTGCCGCGGCTGGGCCTCGACAAGCTGCTGTCCTACAGCTACATGAACGTCGGCTTCCTGCTGGCCATCGTCGTGGCCATCGTGGTCTGGGTCGTGCTGCGCAAGACTGTGTTCGGCTATGAGCTCCAGGCCTGCGGCCTCAACCGCAACGCCGCGGAGTACGCGGGCATCAACGCCCAGAAGAACATTGTCCTCTCCATGGTCATCTCCGGCGCCCTTGCGGGCCTCGGCGGCGGGTTCTACTTCCTGGCCGGCGGCGGCCAGCTCAACCTGCTCCAGCAGATCAGCTCCATGGGCTTCGACGGCATCTCCGTCGCCCTGCTGGCGAGCTGCAACCCCATCGCCTGCATTTTCAGCGCCATTTTCGTCAGCTATCTGAACCTCGGCGGCATTGCCATGCAGTCCCAGGGCTATGCCACGGAGGCCACCCAGATCGTCATTTCCGTCATCATCTATCTGGCCGCCTTCAGCCTGCTGATGCAGTCGAAGATCGCCGGGCTGCTCAAGCGGTCCGCGCAGCGGAAGGGAAAGGGGGACGCAGCATGAACGCCAGCACCTGGGCAAGTATCATCAACCTTACGATCTGTTTCGCCATCCCGCTGATGCTCGTGGCGCTGGGCGGCATGTACTCGGAGCGCTCCGGCGTCATCAACCTGGCCCTCGAGGGCATCATGATCATCGGCGCACTGGCTGCCTGCCTGGTGCTCCGGGCCATGGACCAGGCGGGCTGGGGCGAAAGCCGTCCGCAGCTTGGTGTGCTGCTGGCCATTCTGGTCTCCGGCATCGCCGGCGTGCTGTTCTCGCTGCTGCTGGCTTTCGCCGCCATCAACCTCAAGGCGGACCAGACCATCGGCGGCACGGCGCTCAACATCTTTGCGCCCGCCTTCAGCGTCGTCGTCGCCTGGGCCATCCAGGGCCAGGGCCTGACGGACATCCAGATTCCCACCTGGACCCGCCTGACACCGGAGGCCCTGGGTCTGCCCGGCCAGGTGAACCAGGACTTCCTGCCGACGCTGTTCAAGAAGTTCTACCTCACCATGCCCGTGGCGCTGGTGCTCTTTCTCATCGCCTGGATCGTGCTCTACTACACGCGCTTCGGCCTGCGGCTGCGGGCCTGCGGCGAGCATCCCCAGGCCGCGGACTCCGTGGGCATCAATGTCTATAAGATGCGCTATGCCGGCGTCATGATCTCCGGCTTCCTCGGCGGCGTGGGCGGCCTCGCCTATGTCCTTGTGGCAGGCTCCTCCTTCTCCGCCACCGTCGGCGGCTACGGTTTCCTGGCCCTTGCCGTCATGATCTTCGGCAACTGGCGTCCCTGGCAGATCTTCGGGTGCGCCCTGTTCTTTGCACTGTTCAAGGTGGCGGGCACGTTCTATACGCTCATTCCCATCCTACCCTCGTTCAGCGGCGTGGATAAGGTTTCCAACATCTACAATCTGCTGCCCTATCTCGTGACGATGATCGTGCTCATCTTCACCTCGAAGAAGTCCCGGGCCCCCAAGGCCGAGGGTATCCCCTACGACAAGGGCCAGCGCTGAGTCATCCACCGGCCCCTGTACGGAATCCGTGCGGGGGCCTTCCGTTTCCAAAGGAGAGATATCTGATGACGCAATACGTTCTTGCCCTCGACCAGGGCACCACCAGCTCCCGGGCAGTCCTCTTTGACCACGAGCAGAGGATCGTGGGCATCTGCCAGCAGGAATACCCGCAGATCTATCCCCAGACCGGCTGGGTCGAGCACGACCCGCTGGAAATCTGGAGCTCCCAGTACTCCGTTATGATGGAGGTCATCGCCAAGTACGACATCGCGCCGGAGCAGCTGGCCGCCATCGGCATCACGAACCAGCGGGAGACCACCGTCGTCTGGGACAGGGCGACGGGCGAGCCGATCTATAACGCCATCGTCTGGCAGTGCCGCCGCACGGCGCCCATCTGCGAGGAGCTGCGGGCCAAGGGCCTCGAGAGCCACATCCGCACCGTCACCGGCCTGCCCATCGACGCTTACTTCTCCGGCACGAAGATCAAGTGGATCCTCGACCATGTGGAGGGCGCGCGCGCCCGGGCCGCCCGGGGCGAGCTGCTCTTCGGCACCGTGGACACCTGGCTCATCTGGAAGCTGACCGGCGGCCGCGTCCACGTCACGGACTATACGAATGCCTCCCGCACCATGCTCTACGACATCCGGAAGCTGGATTGGGACGACACGATCCTTGCGGCGCTGGACATCCCCCGGGCCATGCTGCCCGAGGTGCGGGACAGCAGCGCCATCTACGGCAGCACCGTCATCGGCGGCTGCGCCGTGCCCATCGCGGGCATCGCCGGGGACCAGCAGGCGGCCCTCTTCGGCCAGGCCTGCTTCGACGAGGGCGACGCCAAGAACACCTACGGCACCGGCTGCTTCCTGCTGATGAACACCGGTGCGCAGGCCGTCGAGAGCCGCCACGGCCTGCTGACCACCATCGCCTGCGGCCTCGGCGGCAAGGTCCAGTATGCCCTGGAGGGCAGCGTCTTCGTGGGCGGGGCCGTGGTCCAGTGGCTGCGCGACAGCCTGCGGATGATCGACAGCTCTGCCGAGTCTGAGGCCCTGGCCCGGGCGGTGCCGGACAACGGCGGCGTCTACGTGGTCCCGGCCTTTACGGGGCTCGGCGCGCCGCGGTGGGATATGTACGCCCGGGGCGTCATCATGGGCCTGACCCGGGGCAGCACCCGGGAGCACATCGTCCGCGCCTCCCTGGAGGCCATCGCCTACCAGGTGGCGGATGTGGTTCGGGCCATGGAGCAGGACACGGGCCTCCGGCTCAGCGCACTGCGGGTGGATGGCGGCGCCAGCGCCAACGACTTCCTCATGCAGTTCCAGGCGGACATCCTCGGCGCGGCGGCGGTGCGCCCCGTGGTCCGGGAGACGACGGCCCTGGGCGCGGCCTGCCTGGCGGGCCTGGCCGTGGGCTTCTGGCAGTCCCGGGACGAGATCCGCGTGGCCTGGACCGAGGACCGGCGCTTTGCCCCGGCCATGGACGAGGTCCTGCGGGCGAAGTACCTGCGCGAGTGGCAGCGCGCTGTTGCGCGCGCCGAGGGCTGGGTGGAGGAGTGACGCTGCCCGCCCCGGGCAAGAATCATTCAAAAGGAGTTTTTCCATGAAACGGATTTTTTTGATCGTGCTGGATTCGGTGGGCGCGGGCGAGGCCCCGGACGCCGCCGCCTTCGGCGACGCGGGTGCGCATACGCTGCGCTCCTGCTTTGAGACGGGCCTTCTGGAGCTCCCGAATCTTCGGAGGGCCGGCATCGGCTGCATCGACGGCCTTTCGTTCCTCGGACCGGTGGACGCCCCCAAGGGGGCCGTGGCCCGGCTGCGGGAGTTGTCGGCGGGCAAGGACACCACCATCGGCCATTGGGAGATCGCAGGCCTCGTGTCCGAGACGCCGCTGCCCACCTATCCGGACGGCTTCCCCGAGGAGGTGCTGGCGCCCTTCCGCGCCGCCACGGGCCGGGGCGTACTCTGCAACAGGCCCTATTCCGGCACCGCCGTCATCAATGAATACGGCGACGAGCACGTGAAGACCGGCGACCTCATCGTCTACACCTCGGCAGACTCGGTGTTCCAGATCGCGGCCCATGAGCAGGTGGTGCCGCTGGAGGAGCTCTACGAGGACTGCCGCAAGGCCCGGGCCATTTTACAGGGAAAGCACGGCGTGGGCCGCGTCATCGCCCGCCCCTTCATCGGCAGCGGCAACGGGAACTATACCCGTACCACGAACCGCCACGATTTCTCCCTGGAGCCCCCGGCGGAGACGCTGCTGGACGCGGTGCAGCGCACGGGTCAGGATGTCATTGCCGTGGGCAAGATCCACGACATCTTTGCGGGCCGCGGCATGACCGAGACCATCTACACCAAGGGCAACACCGACGGACTCCAGAAGACGCTGGCGCTGGCGGACCGGGATTTCCGGGGCCTCTGCTTCGTCAACCTCGTGGACTTCGATATGCTCTACGGCCACCGGCGCAACCCCGAGGGCTACGCCGCGGCGCTGAACGAGTTCGACGCCTGGCTGCCCGGTTTCCTGGCGAAGCTGGGGCCGGAGGACCTGGTGATGATCACCGCCGACCACGGCTGCGACCCCTGCTTCCGCAAGACCACGGACCATACCCGGGAGTACGTGCCCCTGCTTCTGCTGGGCGGCGGCGTCCGGGGCGGCAGCCTCGGCACGCTGGACGGCTTCTGCACCATCGGCGCGACGGCGGCGGACCTGCTGGGTGCAGACCTGGCGACGCCGGGCAGGAGCCTGCGGGAGGCGGTCCTGTGACGCGCGAGGCGCTGGTGGCGCTGGCCCGGGAGGCCATGGACCATGCCTACGTGCCCTACTCGAACTTCCGCGTCGGCGCGGCGCTGCTGACCCGGGACGGGAAGGTCTACCAGGGCTGCAACATTGAAAACGCCGCCTACGGCCCCACGAACTGCGCCGAGCGCACCGCCTTCTTCAAGGCGATCTACGACGGCGAGCGGGACTTTGCGGCCATCGCCATCGTAGGCGGCCTCGAGGGGGAGCTCCGGGGCTTCGCCGCGCCCTGCGGCATCTGCCGCCAGGTGATGCGCGAATTCTGCGGCGAGGATTTCCTTGTCCACCTCTTTAACGGCACGGAATACCGCACCTGCACCCTGGGCGAGCTGCTGCCCCTGGGCTTCACGGCGGCAGACATGGCACCGGTGAGGGGAAAATTGTCGAAATAATCGGAAACTTGTACAAATTTCAGATCACGCGACAGAATATTTTTGAAAAACCTTGATTTTCTCCGCCATTTGTGCAACAATAGTGGAGCGATTCGGGTGTGAAACGTACCCAATCCAAAATTTGAACAGGAGGAATTCACCATGAAAAAGATCATCGCGCTTCTCCTGGCGCTGGTCATGGTCCTGTCCCTCGCCGCCTGCGCCGCGAAGGATAACACTGCGGACGACAAGGCCGAAGAGTCCAAGCCCGCTGCGGACGAGACTGCCAAGGAAGAAGAAACCAAGGAAGAGACCCCTGCTGAGGACACCAAGACCGAGGAGCCCGCGGAGACCACCGACGACGCGGCCATGAGCGTTGCGTTCATCACCGACGTCGGCAACATCGACGACCACTCCTTCAACCAGTATTCCTACGAAGGCGTCACGAAGTTCTGTGAAGCCAACGGCCTGAAGTCCGACTACTACAAGCCCGCCGAGGATACCGACCAGGCCCGTGAGGATGCCATCGGTCAGGCCATCAAGGACGGCTACAGCACCATCGTCATGGCCGGCTACCTGTTCGGGCCCGCCGTCGCGGCTTCCGCCGAGGCGAACCCCGACGTCAACTTCCTCGCTCTGGACGTCACCACCGGCGACCTGGGCACCGAGACCTGCCCCGCCAACGTTGCCCTGATCTGCTATCAGGAAGAGCAGGCCGGCTACCTGGCTGGCTACGCGGCGGTCAAGGACGGCTACAAGCAGCTCGGCTTCCTGGGCGGCATTGACGTTCCCGCTGTCGTCCGCTACGGCTACGGCTTTGTGCAGGGCGCTGACGCGGCTGCCAAGGAAATGGACATCAACGATGTGACCATCAACTACTGGTACTCCGGCTCCTTCTCCCCCAACGACGAGATCGCTGCCAAGATGGACAGCTGGTACGTCGGCGGCACGGAAGTCGTCTTCGCCTGCGGCGGCGGCATCTACCTGAGCTGCCAGAGCGCGGCCGAGGCCAACGGCGCCAAGATGATCGGCGTTGACGTCGACCAGAGCAACATCTCCGAGTGCATCATCACCTCCGCCATGAAGGCCCTGTCCAACTCCGTCCAGCTGGCTCTGGGCGAGCTGAAGGACAACAACATGGTTTGGCCCGAGGCCTATGCCGGTACCTGCCAGTACCTGGGTGCGAAGGACGACTGCGTTGGTCTGCCCATCGAGTCCTCCCGCTTCACCACCTTCACGGCTGACGAGTACAACACCCTGTTCGCGGCTCTCGTGGACGGCTCCCTGGTCGTTGACAACAACAGCGATCCCGCGACCCATCCGGAGACCACCAACGTGACGGTCGATTGGCAGTAATCTGCCAAAAAACGGAAAAGACGCCCCTGCCTGGCGTCTTTTTCGTTACCCAAAATACAAAGAAAACGTATATAAAACCGCAATTTTGAATAAAAACTTGCAGAGACTCCGGCGCAGGCCCTGTGCGCCGCACCCCTGCGGGATGTGGGCGGCCCTGTGCTCCGCCCCGCCCGCGGCGGGCTGCGGCGTCCCGCGCCGGGGTCCCGGGAGAATCCATGGAACAGATCAAAGCGCTGCATGCGCGTCTGCCGCGGGAGCTGCGCGGCAGGCTCAATCTCATTTATCTCAACGCCCTGGCGGAGCTGCACAACCACGGCGCACAGCTCGGCTGCGATTACCGCAGCCTGACGCCCCAGGAGCGGACGTCCTTTGTCCGGCGCGTCGGACATGAGACGCTCCGGAACCGGCGCTTCATCCGGGTGGGAGACCGGCCCGGGGCCGCGGCGGACGTCGTCGGCGCGGCGGTGCTGCCCCACATGGCGGCACTGGAGCTCATCGACTGGCTGGAGCAGCTCCGGGCGCTGCTGCCGCAGGAAAAACTCCCGATCCTGCTGAAGCAGGACCGGGAGTCCGAGGTGTTCACTTCGCTGCTCCGGGAGATCGAAGATTTTTACCCGGAGACGGAATTTATTCCGGCGTGACAAGGAGGCAGATATCATTGTCCTCCTGTTCGAGCGACCAGTCGGAAATGGGCAGGTCCTCCAACAGCGGGAGCAGGTAGTCCGAGGCGCTCTCCATGTCCGGCAGGTCGTGGTCCAGGTTGTAGTCGAGCACGATATCGTCCAGCGCGTCGGCGGTCTCGTCGGAGACCGGGTCCTCGGCGTACCAGTAGAGCACACCGAAGGCGTAGTCCTCGGAATCGCCGACGGGCGTCGCCGGTTCCTCCGGCACAGACGTCTCGATGCGGGAATTGATGTGGTACACCGCCTCCTGAATGGCGCTGCCGATGAGCGGCAGGATGTTGAGGGCGACGATGATGAGGAACACGACCAGGAGCGGCCGGAAGGAGGACTTCTTCTGCTTCCGCTGCGGCATGGTCCGCTGGGGTGCAGGCGCGGCGGGACGCTGGTAGGTCCGGGCCGAGGCCGGGACGCCGTCCTCGTGGGCCTTGGCGGCCTGGGCTGCGGGACGCGCTGCCTGAGGCTTTGGCGCGGGCTGCTGCTTCGGCACCTTCCGGGCCTTGCCGGAGGCGGAGCCGGTGTAGGTGGTGTAGCTGTGGATATGGCGGACGCCGCGGGTCTCGGCCGGGCGGCACTCGGTACCGCAGTTCAGGCAGACCAGCTTTCCGTGGTCCTCGAAGAGACAGCCGCAGTGGCATTTCGGGCAGTTTCTCGGCATGGGACGCCTCCTTCAGCGCGCCGGGGCGGCGCGGGATTTTCTTTATTATACCATCGTTCCTCCGCTCTGTCGATGGGTGAAACGGGGAAAAACGAAAAAAGCGGAAACGTGCAGGAATTCCATCAAAAACTTGAGTTTTCTGAGGAAACGACCGGGAACTGTCGAAGCCAGTCGACAAATTGTTCTGGAAATTGGAGGAAATGCCTTGCAGATTATAGATCGGAAGAGCGTCGTGTAGGGAAAG
>CALICR010000164.1 GCA_938049125.1 uncultured Clostridia bacterium | reverse complement strand
TCTTTCCCTACACGACGCTCTCCGATCTGACCGCATCGGCTTCTGCTTCTCCTACGCCGCCATGGCGCTGCCGAACCGCGACGGACGGCTCAAGGCCTTCTGCAAGGAGGTCCAGGTCCGGGACAGCGAGAACATCGAGGTCTGCGCCGAGCTGCGCAAGGCGCTTCGCCGCCGCGGCGTCACGAAGGACTTCCGCTATGTGCTGCTGAACGACTCGGTGGCGGCGCTGCTGGGCGGCAAGGCCGCCGCCGGGAACGAGGACTACGACGGCTACCTCGGCTATATCTACGGCACGGGCCTCAACTGCTGCTATGTGGAGCAGACGAAGCGCATTGCCACCGCCGCCGATTACCCCGGCGAGCGGATGATCGTCAACATGGAGGCGGGCATCCACGTGGGCTTCCCCATGGGCGAGGCGGACCGGCTGCTGGACGCCGCCTCGGAGCTGCCCGGGGACCACATGTTTGAAAAGATGGTGTCCGGCGCGTACCTGGGCCGCGTCATGGCCCTGACGGCCCGGCTCTGCGCCAAGCGCGGCGTCTTCTCCCCGGAGACGGCCGCCCGGCTGGAAACGATGGAAAAATTTGACCTCCGCTCCGTGGGCGAGTTCTTCGAGGGCAAGTCCCTGCGGGAGCTGCCCGGACTGACGGCGGAGGATGCCGCGGCGCTGCGGCAGATCATGGACCGCCTCTATGAGCGGGCGGCGCGGCTGGTGGCCGTGTCCATCGGCTGCGTGCTCTGCCGCACGAACCAGGGCCGGGACCCGAAGCGGCCCGCCTGTGTCACCATGGAGGGCACGACGTTTCGGAAATCCGCCGTGTTCCGGGATCATTTCTTCCGGCTCTGCAAGACCTATCTGAACGGGACACTGGGCGTCTACCCCGTGTTCCTGGAATGCGAGGATACGACGCTGACCGGTACGGCCATCGCCGGACTGCTCAACTGAGCGGTGCGGCGGCCTTCGGGACGGCCCTGCGCCGTCCCATCATCCAAGGAGGGATTTGATGAATTGTTTTGAACTGGTGCAGCAGACGGAAGCGATGCTCCGCTATGCACACGATACGACCCTGAGATCGGCTACACCCCAGCAGCTGCACGACTGCCTGGGCCAGGCGGTCATGCTGGCCATCTCCGACGACTGGCGCAAGAGCAAGCTGCAATTCGGCGCGCACCGCAAGGCCTATTATTTCTCCGCCGAGTACCTGATCGGCCGCCAGGTCTACAGCAACCTCTATAACCTGGGCATCCTGGACGAGATGCGGCGGCTCTTTGCCGAGAAGGGCGTGGACCTGGCCTGCCTCGAGGACATCGAGGATGCGGCCCTCGGCAACGGCGGCCTGGGCCGTCTCGCCGCCTGCTTCATGGAGAGCGCCGCGTCGCTGGATATCCCGCTGATGGGCTACGGCCTCCGCTACCGCTTCGGCCTCTTCAAGCAGAAGTTCGTGGACTGCAACCAGAAGGAGCTGGCCGACGACTGGAGCCGCTACGGCGACGCCTGGAGCTTCCGCCGCGACTCCCGCACGCGGACCATCGAGTTCGCGGACCAGACCGTGCTGGCGGTGCCCTACGATATGCCCGTCATCGGCTACGGCACGAGCAACATCGGCACGCTGCGCCTCTGGCAGTGCGAGGCCGTGGAGGAGCTGGACTTTGACGCCTTCAACGCCCAGGACTACGAGCGGGCGCTGAAGGAGAAGAACCGCGCCGAGGACATCACCCGGGTGCTCTATCCCAACGACTCTACCGTCGAGGGCAAGCGCCTGCGCATTAAGCAGCAGTATCTGCTCTCCTCCGCGTCGCTCCAGGACATTCTGGAGGATTTCGTGCGCGTCAACGGGCGGAACTTTAACCGCTTCTCCCACGTCTGCGCCGTCCAGCTCAATGACACCCATCCTGCCATGTCCATCCCGGAGCTGATCCGCCTGCTGATGAAGGAGGGCCTCAGCTTTGACGAGGCCTTTGAGATTACCCGGCAAACCTTCTCCTACACGAACCATACGGTCATGGGAGAGGCGCTGGAGAAATGGCCTATGGATCTGCTGCGGTCCGTGGTGCCGGAGATCTGCGACATCCTGCTCAAGATCGAAGCGCGGCTCCAGCAGGAGCTGCCGGGCCGGGGCCTCTTCATCATCCGGGATAACACGGTCTATATGGCAAACCTCTCGGTCTACGTCTCCACGGCGGTCAACGGCGTTGCCGCTCTGCACACGGAAATTCTCAAGCACGACCTCTTCCGCGACTGGTACGCCGTCTATCCCGAGCGCTTCCAGAACAAGACGAACGGCATCACGCCGCGCCGCTGGCTCGGCCTCAGCAACCCGGAGCTGACGGCCCTCATTGAAAAGCGCATCGGCGGCCGGTTCCTCAAGGACCTGGACCAGCTCTCCCGCCTCAAGGACCAGATCGACACGGAGATGATCCGCGAATTCTGCGACGTCAAGTACCGGAAAAAGGTCCAGCTCTGCCGCGAAATTCTGGAGAAGGAGGGCGTTCAGCTCTCACCGGACGCCGTCTTCGACGTCCAGGTCAAGCGCCTGCACGAGTACAAGCGCCAGCTCCTCAACGCCTTCGCCATCATGGACATCTACTTCGGCCTCAAGGAGGGCCGCCTCAAGGACCTGCCGCGCACCGTGTTCCTCTTCGGCGCGAAGTCGGCTCCGGGCTATATCCGCGCCAAGGCCATCATCCGCTATATCAATGAGATCGCGGAGCGCATCAACAACGACCCGGACGTCAACAACGTCATCAAGGTCGTGTTCGTCCAGAACTACAACTGCTCCTATGCCGAGAAGATCATCCCCGCGGCGGACATCTCGGAGCAGATCTCGCCCGCTGGCACCGAGGCCTCCGGCACCGGCAACATGAAGCTGATGCTCAACGGCGCCGTGACCCTCGGCACCATGGACGGCGCCAACGTCGAGATCATGGCCGAGGCGGGCAAGGAGAACAACTTCCCCTTCGGCGCGACGGTGGAGGAGATCGAGCGCATCCGGGACACCTACTGGGCCCGGGGCGTCTACGAGGCCGACGCCCGCATCCGCCGCGTGGTGGATACGCTGGTGGACGGCACGGTCCGCACCGACGACGAGTTCAAGGAGCTGTACCATGCGCTGCTGGACGGTGCGAGCTGGCACCGCCCCGACAACTACTTCCTTCTGCTGGACTTCCCGAGCTACGTGGACACGAAGCTCAAGGCCATCTATGCCACGAAGGACCGCGAGAACTTCGCCCGGATGTGCCTCGAAAACGTGGCCTCCGCCGGCAAATTCTCCTCCGACCGCACCATCCGCCAGTACGCCACGGAAATCTGGCACGTCTGATTTCAAAAATACAAAGAGCAGCCGCCCCGGAGACGGGGCGGCTGTTTGCTATGTGTGCGGATTCAGGGCGCTGCTGCGCCGACGGTGGGGGCGAGGCCGTGCAGCTCGCCGAGGAGCAGGAAGACCCAGGGGGTCTGCATCAGGTACATCATGGTCCGGTCGAGGGCCGCCAGGGAACCGCCGCGCCAGAGGAGCAGGACCGGGTAGTAGGCGAGGAAGAGGACCAGCAGCAGGATGCAGAGCGCGCGGCCCAGGGTCCGGGCCGGACGCCGCCAGGGGCGCGTAACGGCCAGGGCCGGGACTGCGCCGAGGAGGAAGAAGAGCGCCGGGGTGAGGACCTCGACCTCCCAGAGCACCCGGTGGGCGGGGTAGGCGGAGAACTCGTCTGCGCCCCGGAAGGCAAGCGTATAAGCGATCTTGCCCGCCGCCGCCAGGAGCAGCAGGAGGGCTTCGAGAGAGAACAGGGCCTTTCGTTGCTTCATGGCAGTTCGCTCCTTTCTAAAATAGATGAAAAAACGAATATGCAGTATGATTATTTATAATCATACTGCATATTCGGACTGCTGTCAAGCTGACGCGGGAATTATTCGCCGCAGGCCAGCTCGAAGAGCATGTCTGCGCAGAGGGCCATGTCCTCGACGGGGATGAACTCGAAGCGGCCGTGGTAATTTTCGCCGCCGGTGCAGAGGTTGGGGCAGGGGAGGCCCATGTAGCTGAGCCGTGCGCCGTCGGTGCCGCCGCGGATGGGCACGGTGACCGGCGTGATGCCCACCTTGCGCATGGCCGCCTCGGCGCGTTGTACGACGTCCATGTGGGGGAGGATCTTCTCCTTCATATTGTAGTAGCTGTCCCGGACCTCGGCGTCGAAGGTGCCCGCGCCGTACTTCCGGTTGAGTGCTTCGGCGTTCCGGAGGAAGCGGGCCTTCTTCTCCTCGAATTTCTCCCGGTCGTGGTCCCGGATGATGTAGTGCAGCTGGGCCTCCTCGACGGTGCCGCTGCCCTCGGTCAGGTGGAAGAAGCCCTCGTAGCCCTCGGTGCGCTCCGGCGTCTCCTCGGCGGGCAGCATGGCGTGGAATTCCATGGCCATGGTCAGCGCGTTCTTCATCTTGCCCTTGGCGGAGCCGGGGTGGATGTTCAGGCCGTGGACGGTCAGGGACGCGGAGGCGGCGTTGAAGTTCTCGTACTCCAGCTCGCCCAGGGTGCCGCCGTCGGCGGTGTAGGCGAAGTCGCAGCCGAACTTTGCCACGTCGAAGCGGTCCGCGCCGCGGCCGATCTCCTCGTCCGGCGTGAAGGCCACGCGGACCTCGCCGTGGGGCCGGTCCGTGCGGAGCAGGCGCTCGGCCATGTCCATGATCTCGGCGACGCCTGCCTTGTCGTCCGCGCCCAGCAGGGTGGTGCCGTCGGTGACGACCAAATGCTTGCCCTTGTGGTTCTCAAGAATGGGGTAGTCGGCGGGGGAAAGGACGATGCCCTGCGCCTCGTTCAGGGTGAGGTCGCCGCCCGGGTAGGGTACCACGGCGGCGCGGATGTGCTCGCCGGAGCAGTCCGGGGACGTGTCCATGTGGGCGATGAGGCCGATGACGGGATGGCGCTCCGGCCGGTTGGCGGGGATGACGGCATAGACGTAGCCGTCGGCGTCCATGTGGGCGTCCCTGGCCCCCATGGCGGTCAGCTCGTCCACCAGCAGGCGGCCCAGCACGCGCTGGCCCTCGGTGGAGGGGCAGGTCTCGCTGTGCTCGTCCGAGGGGGTGGGATAGGAAACGTAGCGAAGGAAGCGGTCCAACAGTTCCATAGGTGATCCTCCTGAAAGATTCTTCCTCTATTATACGCAGATTTTGGAAAATAGCAACGCCCATGACCGTTGCGGGATCGGAATTTCCATGGTAAACTGGAAGAAAATTCTGAGAGAAACAAGGAGAATCAAACAGTGAAAGACGGAAAAGAACGGCAGAAGATCATCAAAGAATTGCTGAGCGGAACGGACCGCGAATTTACGGATGAGGAGTTGATCCATCAGCTCACGATGACGGAGGTCAGCAAGAACTCCGACCGGGAGGAAAAACGGACGTTTGGACAGCGGGCAGCGGATGCAGTGGCAAGGTTTGCCGGGAGCTGGGCGTTCATCTTCAGCTTTATTGCGGGAATGGCGGTCTGGATGGTGCTGAATGCCCTGCTTGGCAGGCACGCATTTGACGCCTATCCCTTTATCCTGCTGAATCTGGTGCTCTCCTGCATCGCCGCCGTGCAGGCGCCGCTTATCATGATGAGCCAGAACCGGCAGGAGGCGAAGGACCGTGCCCGGGCGGAGAATGACTACAAAATCAATCTGAAAAGTGAGCTGATCATCGACGATCTGCATAAGAAGCTCGACCTTGTCCTGGAGAACCAGAAAAAGATCAGCCGCCGTCTCGACCGGCTGGAGAGCATGGAGCAGGCGCGGAACGCCGGGAAGGAGGAGAAGCAGTGAAAAACCAGATGACGGGCATTGCGCTCGTGCTGCTCGGTATTCTGCTGGAGTGCGTCCCGTGGGACATCAGTGCGATGCAGGTCGCCGGGATCGTGCTGGGGCTGATCGGCCTGGCCGTCGTGTTCTGGAATGGAAACTGGAAGGACGAGAACGGGCAACGGCCCGGGAAAGGAGGATGCGATGCGTAAACTGTCCAGAGAAGTCCGCCTGCTGCTGGCATTGCTGCTGCTCCTGGTGGTGTGGACCGGGGCCTTTCTGCTCCGGTGCAGCCCAGCGACGCCCGCCGGGGCCTGCCGCCGGACGGCGTTTCTGATGTTCCACCCCGTGCGCGCCCTGTTTCTGGAGACCGCGCCCGCCGAGGGGGAGATTGCGTCGGATTTTGCCATCGCGCCCCACTACGCCGAAGCCCGCGCCGCCGGAGCGGCGCTCTACGAGGCCTCCGGCTGGGTGCCCCGGGGCGCCGACGGCGTCTCCATGGCTCTCTGGCTCGTCACGCAGCAGCCGAACGGGCGCTATACCGCCGAGCTGATCGGCGGCGGACTGAAATGATTAAAAAAACAGCCTGTTCCAGGCGGAACAGGCTGTTTTGCTGCTTAAGATTACTTCTTGCAGAGCTCCATGGTGTCCTGCGCGATCATCAGCTCTTCGTTGGTGGGGATGATCCAGACCTTGACCTTGGAGTCGTCGGTGGAGATGCAGACCTCTTCGCCGCGGATCTTGTTCTTCTCCGGGTCGAGCTTGACGCCGAGGAACTCAAGACCTTCGCAGATGGAGGCGCGCATGGAGGCGGAGTTTTCGCCGACACCGGCGGTGAACACGAGGCAGTCGAGACCGCCCAGCGCTGCGGCATAGGCGCCGATGTACTTGCGGACCTCGTAGGCGAACTTGTCCAGCGCCAGCTGTGCGGCTTCGTTGCCTTCTGCGGCGGCGTTGTCCAGATCGCGGAAGTCGGAGGAAACGCCGTTGGACAGCGCCAGCACGCCGGACTTTTTGTTCAGCATGGTCAGGCACTCGTCGGCGCTCATGCCGTATTTGTTCATGATGAACTGCGCGACGCAGGTGTCGATGTCGCCGGCGCGGGTGCCCATGGGCACGCCTGCCAAGGGGCTGAGGCCCATGGAGGTGTCCTGGCACTTGCCGTGCGCGACGGCGGAGAGGGAGGAGCCGTTGCCGAGGTGGCAGTTGACGAGCTTGATGTCCTCGCTGCCCATCAGCGCGCAGGCGCGCTTGGTGACATAGCGGTGGGAGGTGCCGTGGAAGCCGTAGCGGCGCAGATGGTCCTCTTCATAATACTTGGTGGGGATGGCATAGCGGTATGCCTTCGGGGGCATGGTCATGTGGAACGCGGTGTCGAACACGGCGACCTGCGGCTTGCCCGGCATTGCCTTCTCGCAGGCCTCGATGCCCATGAGGTTGGCGGGGTTGTGGAGCGGGCCGAGGGGGATGCACTCGCGGATGGCGTTCTTGCACGCCTCATCGACGATGCAGGAGGCGACAAACTTGTCGCCGCCGTGGAGGACGCGGTGACCGACTGCATCGATCTCATCGACGGAGGAGATGACGCCGTCCTTGGGGTCGACCAGGATGTCCATAACGGCTTCGATGGCTTCCTTGTGGGTGGGCATCGGGATGTCCTTCTCGACCTTGGTGCCCTTGGTGAGCGCCTTGTGCGTCAGGCGGCCGTCGAGGCCGATACGCTCGCAGAGACCCTTGGCGGAAACGTCGCCGGTCTCCGGATCCATGAGCTGGTACTTCAGGGAAGAACTCCCCGCGTTGATGACGAGAACTTTCATGACAAAACAACTCCTATGTTTCTTTTTCTATGGTTTCGTGTTATACTGGCGTCAGACGCCGGACACATAGCTATTCCTATTCTAGCCGATTTGCCCGAAGTCTTCAAGTAAAATTTTGCGGATTTGAGGAATTCTATGAAAACCGTCGGCATCATCTGCGAATACAACCCCTTCCACCTGGGGCATCAGCGCCAATTTCGGCTGATCCGGACGGCGCTGGGGGAGAAGACGGCCCTCGTCTGCGTGATGAGCGGCGACTTCGTCCAGCGCGGCGAACCGGCGCTCTATGCCAAGGAGGTGCGGGCGGAGGCCGCCGTCCGAGCCGGGGCGGACCTGGTGCTGGAGTTGCCCGTCACCTGCGCCCTGCGGAGCGCCGAGGGCTTCGCGGCGGGCGGCGTGGAGATCCTGGACGGCCTCGGGATCATAGACGCCCTCTCCTTCGGCTGCGAGCGGCCCGAGGGCATCCGGGAGACGGCGGCGCTGCTGCTGCGGGACGACTTCTCCCCGGTGCTGCGGCGGGAGCTGGTCCGCGGGATCTCCTTCGCTGCGGCGCGGCAGCGGGCCGTGGAGGCCCTGGGCGGCGACGGTGCGGTCATCGCCTCGCCCAACAATATCCTCGGCGTCGAGTACTGCAAGGCACTGCTTCGGCAGGAGAGCCGGATGATGCCGATGCCCCTGCGCCGGGACGGGGATTATCACGCGGCGGAGCCGGACCCCAGCCAGCCCTCGGCCACGTCGCTCCGGGCGCTGCCCGACTGCTCGGCCTATGTGCCGGAGGAGACCCGGGGGTGCTATGCAGGCGCGCCGCGCTATCGGCTGGCCTTCGGCGAGCGGGCCATGCTGGCCCGGCTCCGGACGCTGGACGAGGCGGCCTGGGCCGCGGTGCCCTACGGCTCCGAAGGCCTCTGGCGCAAGGTGCGGCGGGCCTGCCTCGCGGGCGGCTCCGTACAGGAGATCCTCACGGCGTCCAAGTCCAAGCGCTACGCCGCCGCGCGGCTGTCCCGGCTGCTGCTCTGCGCGTACCTCGGTATCTCCCAAGAGACGCTGGACGCACCGCCGCCCTACGTGCGCATCCTCGGCTTCTCCGACCGGGGCCGCACGCTGCTGCGACTGGCCCAGCGGACGGGGCGGACCGTGCTCATCAGGGCCGGGGAGACGCCGCCGGAGCCGGACTACGCGGTGCTGGAGACGCGCTGCGCCCTGCTCTACGACCTCTTCTGCGAGCGCCCCGGGGCCTATGCCCGCCGCCTGGCCGGAGAAAAAGTTTTTTCTCAAAAAAAAGCGGAAAGGGGACTTGCAAACTAACGGATTCTATGCTATACTGATCGGGCGATTGAATAAAGGGCGCAAAATGTCCTTTTATGACTTTAAGAAAGAGGTGAATACGATGAAGGAAGGTATCCATCCGAAGTACGAACAGACGACGATCCGTTGTGCATGCGGCGAAGTGATCGAGACCGGGTCCACCAAGAAGGACATCAAGGTCGAAATTTGCTCCAAGTGTCACCCTTTCTTTACAGGCAAGCAGAAGCTGGTTGACACCGGCGGACGCGTTGACCGGTTCAACAAGAAGTATGGCCTGAAGTAAGCGATCAAAAGCCCGCGCCGCGTATCGGTGCGGGCTTTTTTCATACCCTGTCGAAGGGCGGCGCCTGCTGTCGGCGGATCACGCGCGATAGAAGGAGGAACCTTATGTTGGAAGAAAAGAGAACCATTGAGACCGCTGTCCTCGCGGGCCTCAGCGCGGATGTGTTTGACGAGGACGAGAAGGCCACGGAGCAGACCCTGGACGAGCTGGCGGCCCTGCTGGAGACGGCGGGCGGCACCTGCCTCGGCCGGATACTCCAGAACCGCCATGCGCCGGACCCCCACAGCTTTGTGGGCGAGGGCAAGGCCGAGGAGCTGCGGGAGCTGATCGAGAACACCGGCGCAAAGCTCCTCATTTTTGACAATACGCTGACCCCGGGCCAGATCCGGGCCCTGGAGGACATCACCGGGGCGACGGTGCTGGACCGCAGCGCCCTGATCCTTGACATCTTCGCGCAGCGGGCCAAGACCCGGGAGGGGCGGCTCCAGGTGGAGCTGGCCCAGTACCAGTACCTGCTGCCCCGCCTCGCGGGCATGGGTAAGTCCCTCAGCCGCCTCGGCGGCGGCATCGGCACCCGCGGCCCCGGCGAGACGAAGCTCGAGAGCGACCGGCGGCACATCCGGGAGCGCATCAACCGCCTGCGCCAGGAGCTGACGGAGGTCCGCCGGGTCCGGGACGTGCAGCGGGAGCGGCGCATCCGGAATAACGTGCCCGTTGTGGCCATTGTTGGCTACACGAACGCGGGAAAGTCCACGCTGCTCAACGCCCTGACCGGCGCGGGCATCCCGGCCAATAACCGGCTCTTCGATACGCTGGACACCACGACGCGGCAGCTCACCGTCTCGGACACGCTGGACGTGCTGCTCTCCGACACCGTCGGCTTCATTGCCAAGCTGCCCCACAACCTCGTGGAGGCCTTCAAGGCCACGCTGGAGGAGCTGCAATACGCGGACCTGCTGCTCCACGTCATCGACGCTGGCGACCCGGAACGGGAGAAGCATATCGCCGTGGTGGAAAAGCTCATCGCCCAGCTGGCGAAGCCCGGCACGCCGGTGCTGCGCTGTTACAACAAGTGCGACACGGTGGCGGGCGACGACCTGCCCCGGGACCCGGACGCCGTGATCATCTCGGCCCGCACCGGGGACGGGCTTCCGGAGCTGCTCCGGGCCATTGAGGAGAAGCTGGGCCGCGGCCTGCATCACACGGTGTTTCTGCTGCCCTACGCGGCGGCGGGCCAGGTGGACCAGCTCCACAGCCAGGCCAAGGTGCTGCGCTGCGAGTATACGGCGGAGGGCATCGAGGTCGAGGCCGTCTGCGACGAGGTGCTCTACGGCCGCCTGCGCGGCTATGAGAAGCGTGCGGAGGAAGAGAATGGATGAATATCTGATCCCCACCGGGGACGCGGACGCGGAATTTGTGGAGAAAAAGTCCCGCTTCATCGGCCACGTCTTCCGGGTGGAGACCGAGGAGGAAGCCCTCGCGCACCTCAAGCGGATGCGCGAGACCTACTGGGACGCCAGCCACAACGTCTACGCCTACATCATCCGCGGCGGCACGACGCGCTACAGCGACGACGGCGAGCCCGGCGGCACCGCCGGGATGCCCGTGCTGGACGTGTTCCGGCGCGGGGAGATCTACAACGTCTGCTGCGTCGTGACGCGCTACTTCGGCGGCACGCTGCTGGGCACCGGCGGGCTGGTGCACGCCTACGGACGGGCGGCGAAGCTGGCGCTGGAGGCGGCGGGCGTGTCCCGCAAGCAGGTCTGGGCGCGGCTGGACATCCCGTGCCCCTACGGGCTCTATGAACAGGTGAAAAAGGAGGCCGCCGCCTGCGGCGGGCTCATCGAGCGGACGGACTTCGGCGCGGCGGTGGACCTCAGCATTCTGTTCCCCGCGGCGGAGGCCGAGGGCTTCCGGCGGCGGCTGACGGACCTCTCGGGAGGCCGGGTCGCCGCGGCGGACGGCGGCGAGGAGTACCGGGACTTCCCGGTCAGCCCGGCGCTGTAATAAATTTTGGGATGGGACGGTGAACGGAGCATGACCATTCGTGAGCGGCTGGAGCAGGAGGAGCGCGAGCGCCTTTCGCCCCTGGCGGCCAAGGCGGCGGAGACACGCGGTCGCCTCCGGGAGGAGGAGCCAAGCGACAGCCGGACCTGCTACCAACGGGACAAGGACCGCATCATCCACTGCAAGGCCTTCCGGCGGCTGATGCACAAGACCCAGGTGTTTCTCCAGCCCGAGGGCGACCACTACCGCACCCGCATGACCCACACCCTGGAGGTGACGCAGATCGCGCGGACCATCGCCCGGGGCCTCCGGCTCAACGAGGACCTGACCGAGGCGGCGGGCCTCGGCCACGACCTGGGCCACACGCCCTTCGGCCACGCCGGAGAGGTGGCGCTGACCGAGGTGATGGGGAAGAAGTTCCTCCACAACGAGCAGTCGCTCCGGGTCGTGGACGTGCTGGAGAACGACGGCCAGGGCCTGAATCTGACGGACGAGGTCCGCAGCGGCATCCTGGGCCACACCTGGGGCTGCGCCCCGGCCAATACCCTCGAGGGCCGCATCATCCGCTACGCGGACCGTATCGCCTACATCAACCACGACATCGACGACGCCGTCCGCGCCGGCATCCTCAGCGCCGGCGACATCCCGCGCGATATCTCCGAGGTGCTGGGCTTTACCCACCGGGACCGCATCAACACCCTGGTGGAGAACGTCATCGCCTGCTCCATGGACCAGCCGGAGCTTGCCATGGAGCCTGCCGTCCAGCGGGCCATGGAGGACCTGCGGGACTTCATGTTCGAGCGGGTCTACCGTAACCCCGTAGCCAAGGGCGAGGAGAGCAAGGCCCGGGCCATTTTGCAGCAGCTCTACCTCCACTATCTCGGCCACCCCGAGGAGCTGCCGCCGGATTTCCAGACCCAGCTCGACTTCGAGGGTATGCCCCGCATCGTCTGCGACTACATCGCCGGGATGACCGACAAGTACGCCATTTATAAGTACAACGAAATTTTTATTCCCGCGGGCTGGCAGATCCGGTAAATCATTCCGGAAACGCCGGGGCGGGAAATGCCGTCTTATTTTGTAGGGAGGAGTGGATGAGATATGGCCTTTCCGCAGAGCTTTCTCGACGAGCTTGCGGCCCGGAACCCCATTGAGGAGGTCGTCGGGCAGTACGTGACGCTGACGAAGAAGGGCTCGAACCTCTTCGGCCTCTGTCCGTTCCACTCGGAAAAGACCGGCTCCTTCTCCGTCGCGCCCCAGAAGGGCATCTACTACTGCTTCGGCTGCCACAAGGGCGGCGGCGTCATCAGCTTCATCATGGAGATCGAGGGCCTCGATTACCCCGACGCTGTGCGCTTTCTCGCCAAGCGGGCCGGGATGGAGGTGCCGGACGACGGCGGCTATCAGTCCACCTACCGCCGCCAGGAGCGCCTCTGGGCGCTCTCGAAGGACGCGGCGCGCTACTTCCATGCGAAGCTCTCCGAGGACTGCGGCCGCGAGGCCCGGGAGTACCTTGCCCGCCGCGGCGTCTCCAAGGGCACCGTGACGCGCTTCGGCCTCGGCTATGCCCCCGAGGGCTGGGGAAACCTCATCGACGCCATGACCGCCAAGGGCTATGAAAAACAGGACCTGCTGGACGCGGGCCTCGCGCTCAAGTCCCGGGAGAAGGGGACCGTCTACGACCGGTTCCGCAACCGGCTCATGTTCCCCATCATCGACGTCCGGAGCAACGTCATCGGCTTCGGCGGCCGCGTCATGGACGACTCCACGCCCAAGTACCTGAATTCGCCGGAGACCATCATCTTCAACAAGCGAAAAAATCTCTTCGCCATGAACGTGGCCAAGAAGACGAAGCAGGGCCGCATCATCCTGACCGAGGGCTACATGGACGCCATCGCCCTGCACCAGTACGGCTTCGACTGCGCCGTGGCCTCCCTCGGCACGTCGCTGACCGAGGAGCAGGCGCACCTGCTCTCCAAGTACACGGGGCAGATCGTCCTGACCTACGACGGCGACGAGGCGGGCCAGAACGCCACGAAGCGCGCCATCCCCATCCTGGAGAAGGCGGGCCTCCAGGTCCGCGTGCTGCGGATGCAGGGTGCCAAGGACCCGGACGAGTTCCTGAAAAAGTACGGGGCCGACCGCTTCAAGGTGCTGCTGGACGGCTCCCAGAGCCAGATGGAATACCGTCTCGGCTCCCTCCTCGGGCGCTACCACCTGGAGCGCGACGAGGAGCGGGTGGAGTTTTTGCAGGAGGCGGCGAAGCTCATCGCGTCGCTGCCCAGCCCCGTGGAGCGGGAGATTTACGGCGCCCGGGCCGCCGAGGCCGCGGGCATCACGGCGGAGGCCATGAAGCTGGAGGTCGGCAAGGCCTTCAAGCGCCGTGTGGCCTACGAGAAAAAGCAGGAGGAGAGGAAAAACCTTGCCCCGGCGGACGCCCAGCAGCCCAAGGTGCGCGGCATCCGCTATGAGAACCTCCGCTCCGCCATGGCCGAGGAGGAGATCCTGCGCCTGGTGCTCCGGGAGCCGGACCTGCTGGAGAAGCTCCGGGACCTGCCCGGAGGGATTTTTTCCTCGGCACTGCTGGGCCGGGCCTATGAGCTGCTTCGGAGCCAGTGGACCCAGAGTGGCCGGTGCAGCCTGGCGGCGCTGGAGGGGCAGTTCAGCCGTGAGGAGCTGGAGCACTTGACGGGCGTG
>CALICR010000163.1 GCA_938049125.1 uncultured Clostridia bacterium | reverse complement strand
GCAAAGTGCTCCGCTATAATATCATTTCATCCTCGATTTGTCAACTACTTTTTTCAAGAAATTTCAAATTCTTCCACATGGTGCAAAAAGGAGGGCACAGGTGTGCCCTCCTCCCTTATCAGTCATGGTCCTCAATCAGGCCGTAGCCGCTGTCGTTCCGCTTATAGACGACCGCAAAGGCCCCATCCGCCTCCTCGTCCCGGAACGCAAAGAAGGTGTGCTCCAGCAGGTTCATCTGCAGGATGGCCTCCTCCCGCGTCATGGGCTTCATGGCGAAGCGCTTGGTGCGGACGATCTCGAATTCGTCCTCCTCCGGCTCATCGGGCGCGAAGGACGACACGGTCTCCGGCGTGCGCACGAAGGCGTCCTGGCGGATCCTTCTGGCAAGGCGCGTCTTGTTCTTGCGGATCTGTCCCTCGATGGTCGCCACGGCGGCATCGATGGAGGCAAACATATCCGACGTGCTCTCGCTGGCGCGGAAGTAGGTGTTGGCGGCGTGCACCGTCAGCTCGACGATGTTTCTGCCCTTCTGAACGGAGAAAGCGACAAAGGCTTCGGCGTCGTCCCGGAAGTAGCGGTCCAGCTTCGTGACCTTCTTCTCGGCGTAGGCATGGACGTTCTCGGGAAGGCTGATTTTTTTCTCGGTAATCTGTAACTTCATAGTTGTCGCCCCTTTCTGTGCCCAATTTCTTGGGTTGTCATTATTGTAGCACAAAGTGGCATTTTTTCAAGCCCATCCCGTTGTTTATTTTTTACAATTCTGTAAACATGCTGCAAACCGTTTGCGAACGGGCTACACTTCATCCCTCAGCCTCTGTCAGCAGGTCCTCCAGCACGGCGCTGTAGATCTGCTCCGCGCAGTGGTGGAAGGCCGCGGCCAGCTTGCGCGCCTGCTTCTTGTCCGGCGCGGCCAGCTCCATGGTCATGAGCGCGCCCTTCTCGTCCCTCAGCTCCAGCAGCGCCACGACGCCGCTCTCCCTCTCCAGCACCTCCGTGCGCACACGGCCGCTGCGGCTCTGCTCCAGATTGAAGCGCTCCACCGCCGCCTTGGCCCGCTCGCGCACCGTGAAGGCCACGGAATCCGCGGTGATCTCGGCGTTCTCGCGCCCCTTTTCGGTGATCTCATAGCAGCCGTCCGCGGTCTCGTGCAGATTCCCGTTCGCCGCCAGCTGCGGCACCGCCTCGCAGACGTCGAAGTAGGTCAGGCGGTCGTCCTGGTAGCAGAGGGCGTAGATCTCCTGCACCGTCAGCGGCTTCTCCGCGCGGCTCATCACATAGAGGACCAGGACCTTGACGTCCAGCATATCCCGGATAAACCCGTGTTCTCCCATACCGGCGTATTCCCCCGTTCGTTTTTTTCTTTATTATATCCGGTTCCCGGGCGGATTGCAAGCCTGCACACCGGCGAGGCGGCGGGCATAGACTGCCGGAGAAAGGATGGTGATGCTATGAAGCATACCTATTCGGTCTACGGCGGCGACGCGCGCCAGACCTACCTTGCGGCCCAGCTGATGCAGGCGGGCTGTCCCGTCATACATACCACGGACACGGTCCGCTTCCGGGACGTCGTGGCCCTGCCCATTCCCTCGGTGACGCCGGAGGGGCAGCTGCGCGGCACGAAGCTGCCCTTTGACACGCTGCTGCGGGCCGCGCCCCGGGGGACCGTGTTCTTCGGCAGCGGCTTTGCACCCTATCGCGCCCTCGGGGAGGAGCTGGGCCTGCGGCTCTGCGACGTGAACGACTTCCCCGCCTTCGCCGCGGCCAACGCCGTGCCCACCGCCGAGGGCGCGCTCCAGATCGCCATGGAGGAGCT
>CALICR010000162.1 GCA_938049125.1 uncultured Clostridia bacterium | reverse complement strand
CGGCGTGCTGCCCGCGGACGCGGAGGTGACCGTGGGCGCGGCCCTGTTCCCCCGCATCGACATGGAGAAGGAGCTGGCGGAGCTGGAGGCCCTGCACAAGGCTGCCCAGGCCCCGAAGGAGGACCCGCTGCCCGAGCCGCTGCCGGAAATCGCTTTCGACACCTTCTCCAAGGTGGAGATGACGGTGGTCAAGGTGCTCCAGTGTGAGCCGGTCAAGAAGTCCGAAAAGCTGCTGAAGTTCCAGCTCGACGACGGCACCGGCACGCCGCGGCAGATCCTCTCCGGCATCGCCAAGTACTATAAGCCCGAGGAGCTGGTAGGAAAGACTCTGGTGGCCGTCACGAACCTGGCGCCCCGGAAGATGATGGGCCAGATGTCCTGCGGGATGCTGCTCTCCGCCGAGCGCGGCGACAAGCTGAACCTCGTTATGCTGGACGACAAGATCCCCGCCGGTTCCCGACTGGTGTAAATGACCTGAGCCCCGGAAGGCAGCGCCTTCCGGGGCTTTTTGCCGCGTTCTTCGCCGTTCCTGCGATTGTGTTTTTGCCGCCGCTGTGGTAGAATGAAAGGAGCTTGACAAAGGGGGATCCTTATGTTTTATCTGCTGCTCCTTCTGGTGGCCGGGGGCCTGGTGGCCCTGGACCAGATCACCAAGGCGCTCGTCGTCGCCAACATCCCGCTGGGCGGCTATGTGGAGGCCGTGCCCGGCCTGTTCCACCTGACCTACATCCGCAACAGCGGCGCGGCCTTCTCCATGCTCGAGGGCAAGCGCACGTTTTTCCTGATCCTGACGGCGGTGTTCCTCGTCGGCGTCGTCTACTGCGCCGTGAAGAAAATTTTCAGCCGCCCCTACCTCTGGATCTTCACCGTCATCGCGGGCGGGGCCATCGGCAATCTCATCGACCGGGTGGTCAACGGCTATGTCGTGGACATGATCGCGCTGGATTTCATGAATTTCGCCGTGTTCAATGTGGCGGACCTTTTCGTGACCGGCGGCGCGGCGGCGCTGGCCATCTATGCGCTGTTCCTCGACCGGAAGGGCAGACCCGAGCCGGAGGCGAAGCAATGACCGTCATCTGCGAGGAGGACGGCCTGCGGCTGGACCGCTTCCTGGCCGACGTGCTGGAGGAGCTGTCCCGTTCCCAGATCCAGCGGCTGCTGGAGGAGGGCGCGGTGCGCCGGGACGGCAGACCCGTCCGCAAGAGCGACCGCACCGCGGCGGGGACCCGCTACGAGGTGGAGGTCCCGCCCCCAAAGGAGCTGGGTATCCTGCCCGAGAATATCCCGCTGGATGTGGCCTACGAGGACGGCGACGTCATCGTCATCAACAAGCCCAAGGGACTGGTGGTCCACCCGGCGGCGGGCCACTGGAGCGGCACCCTGGTCAATGCGCTGCTCTACCACTGCAAGGACCTCTCGGGCATCGGCGGCACGCTGCGGCCCGGCATCGTCCACCGCATCGACAAGGACACCTCCGGTCTCCTGATCGCGGCAAAGAACGACTTTGCCCATCAGGCGCTGGCGGCCCAGCTCAAGGACCACAGCCTGGCGCGGACCTATGAGGCCATCGTCTGCGGCTCCGTGCGCGAGGACCGGGGCACCGTCTCGGCCCCCATCGGCCGCAGCCCGGCGGACCGGAAGAAGATGGCCGTGGTGCCGGACGGCCGCGAGGCCGTGACGCATTGGGAGGTCGTGGGCCGCTACCGGGGCTATACCCACCTCCGCCTCCGGCTGGAGACGGGACGCACCCACCAGATCCGCGTCCATATGGCCTGGCGCAGCCACCCGATCCTCGGCGACACGGTCTACGGCCACAAAAAACCGGAGCTGGGCCAGAGCAGCCAGTGCCTCCACGCCCGGGCGCTGACGTTCCGTCACCCGCGGACCGGCGAGCCGGTCACGGTGACGTGCCCGCTGCCCGATTATTTTCAGGACGTCCTTCAAAAATTGGAGCGCGCAGACGGTTGATTTTTCCGGAAATCTGTTGTAGAATGTCACCGACCGCAAAACAAATGAATCTTCGGGGGGCCGGGGCGATTTCCGGCTGAGATTGGGCGAAACGCAGCTCGTACCCGTGAACCTGATCCGGGTCATTCCGGCGTAGGGAAAGATGCAAATAAGCCTCCGGCCGCATTGCAGCTTTCCGTTTGCAATGCGGATCTTTTTTTGGAGGATGTTTTTTATGGCATCGACGAGCAAATCCCATCTCCGGCTGCGGGCGCTCTGCGAGGGCGCCATCATGGTGGCCCTGGCGCAGGTCCTCAGCTATCTGAAGCTCTTTGAGCTTCCCAACGGCGGCTCCATCACCGTCGGCATGTTCCCCATCTTCTTCTACTGCGTCCGCTGGGGCTTCGGACCCGGTATGCTGGCCTCCTTCGCCTACGCGCTCTTACAGCTGTTCCTGGATGGCGCTTACGCCTGGGGCTGGCAGTCCATGCTGGGCGACTACATCTTCGCCTTTGCGGTCCTCGGCCTGGCCGGCCTCTTCTGGAAGAAGAAGAACGGCTTCTTTATCGGCGCGACGGTGGGCTGCGCGGCCCGTTTCCTGGTCCACTACATCGTGGGCGCGACGGTCTGGGCCTCCTCCATGCCCGAGGAGTTCTTCGGCATGACCATGACGTCCCCTTGGTTCTACTCCTTCCTGTACAACATCAGCTACATGGCCATCGACTGGGCCCTCATCATGGTCATCGGCCTTCTGCTGGTGAAGCCCATGAAGAAGTGGTTCCAGCCCCAGGGCATTGCGTAAACTTCCACAAAAACGGCATCCTGCAATGCTGCAGGGTGCCGTTTTTTATGCGCGATCGGAAGTTTATCTTTACATTCTCTGCGGGAGGGCTATACTGGAGGCAGAAAACCAAACAAAACGCGCAGAACGCTCAGAAGACCGGCCATCTCATTGAATCAGAACGGGGAGGACGATTGACGATGAAGAAAGTGTTCGTTTGTTTGCTCACAGCGCTGCTGCTCCTGACCGGGTGTACGGCGCAGCCGGCGGTACAGAACCGGTTGCATGGGACCTACCGGGCCTTCGGCGGCCTCGACACCTATGACACCCGGGAGCTTGGCGAACAGACCAAGCGCCGCGGGGATGTGGTCCTGACGCTGGACAGCAAGACCGGTATTTTTACCTACGCGGATGTGATGGGCGGTATCTACGCCCGGGGCACCTTCACGGCCCAAAAGGACGGCGGCTATCTGTTCTCCGGCGAGACTGAGGAGGACCGCGCCGTCTTCCCGGACCAGGTGGTGTATCTTGAGCCGCTGGAGCAGCAGACCTCCCAGGGGACCGTATATGAGAACCGGGTCATTCCGCTGGAGTGCGGCGGCAGCACCCGGGTGTTCCACAAGAGTGAGGAACAGATCGTCAATGTCCGTGCCACAGTCGAGGAATGATTCTCCAAAATAGAAAAGACCTCCCCGCAGCACCGGCTGCGGGGAGGTCTCTGTATGCTCAGGACTTTTTCTGCTTTTTCTTCTGATCGATGCGGACCAGCAGCTCCTTGGGTTCGGCCTCCGCCAGCTTTTTTTCGCGGCGGGAGGCGACCTCCTCGGGCATGGGCTGGATGTCTCCGGCCTTGGTCAGCGCCCACTTGGTCATCAGCGGGCCGACCAGCTCGTAGATGAGCACGGCGAAGAGAACGATATTGCGAATGAGCGTGCCGTCGTCGCCCAGCACGTGGACCGAGACGCACATACCGAGCGCCACGCCGGCCTGGGGCAGCAGGGTGATGCCGAGGTAATGGGTCACGGTGCGGCTGCACCCCGTGGCCTTGGAGGAAAAGTACGCGCCGAGATACTTGCCCGCGGAGCGGGTCAGAATGTAGATAACGCCAATCGCCACAACGAGAATTTGCGAAAAGAGCTCCAGCTCCAGCTCCGCACCGCTGATGACGAAGAAGAGCACCAGCACCGGTGCGGTCCAGCGGTCGGACTTCTCCATCAGGTCCTCGGACAGCGGGCAGATGTTGCAGAACACGGTACCCATCATCATGCACACCAGCAGGGAGGAGAAGCCGATGGTCACGGGCCCGGCGGTAATTTTCAGCATGGCCAGCGCCACGGTCAGGAACACGAAGGCGATGGTCATGGCTAGCCGGTTCGTGTTGGAGCGGAACAGGGTCTCCAGCTTGGTCAGGAGGTATCCGGCGACGCCGCCCAACAGCAGGGAGCCGAAAATCTCGATGCAGGGGTTCACGAGGATGGAGTAGACGTCGATAACGCCGCTCTGCAGCGCCTTGGCGATGCCGAAGGAGATGGCAAAGAGCACGAGGCCCACGGCATCGTCCAGTGCCACGATGGGCAGCAGCAGACTGGTCAAATCGCCCTTGGCCTTGTACTGGCGGACGACCATCAGCGTGGCGGCGGGGGCCGTGGCGGCAGCGATGGCGCCGAGGGTGATGGCTGCCGGGGCAGAAAGAATCTGCGGTGCGGCGAGGTGGAAGAGCAAGAGAGCCACGTCCACCAGCGCTGTAGCGGCACAGGCCTGAATGACGCCAACAATAAAGGCTTGACGGCCTGTCTTTTTCAAAGCACTGAGGCGGAATTCGTTGCCAATGGAGAAAGCAATAAAGCCTAAGGCTACGTTGGAGATCAGCGTGAGGCGGTCCAACTCGTCATAGGACGAGAAGCCGAGGCCCGGGATGCCGAGGCGGCCGAGGAAACAGGGACCGATCAGCAGGCCCGCGATCAGATAAGCGGTGACGTCCGGCAGACGAAAGCGCTTCATGACGCGGGTCATCATCAGACCGGCCATCAGTGCAAACGCAATGGACAGTAATTCTTGCATGATAAATCTTCCTTTCTGTTCTTACAGGTTCTCATTTTAGCACTGAGAACAGGAAAAAGCAAATAAAAATCTAACTGATTTTTTGATGAGACTGCACAAAAATCAGAACGTTTGAACAAAGCCGGGCCGAAGAAAGCGCCTCCGCCGGACTGCGGCGGAGGCGCGGGCAAACAGAGGAGGCTCACTCCTGGCGGAGCGGCGGGAAGGCTTCGGGCGGCAGGATGCCGGAAAGCTCCAGCAGCGGACTGCGGAAGCCTCCCGTGTAATCGACCTCGACCCGGGGCGAGCAGAGCAGGGCGGGCGCGTCGGTGCTGAGCGGCACCGCCAGAAAGGCGGTGAGGGACCCGTCCTTGGGACGCAGCAGGAAGACGCCCTCATGGAGCTGCACGATGCGGCGCACCACGGCGAGGCCCGTGTCTGCCTCCGCCGTCAGGCTGCTGCCGGGCGTGAGGAGCAGGCGCAGCGTCTCCTCGCCGCACTGGGAGCAGTGCAGCTCCACCGCCGCGAAGTCCCGGTGCCGCCGCAGGCGCAGGGTGAGGACCGCGCCGGACCCGGCCCAGCGGGCGCTGTTCGCCAGCAGGTTCAGCAGGCCGCGCTCCAGCAGCTGCCGGTCGCCCAGCACCGGGAAGGCGTAGGCGGGAAGCTCCAGGTCCAGCGTGACGCCGGCCAGGGCCAGCAGCGGCGCGGCGTCGGTCCCCAGGTCGCGCAGCAGCGTGCGCAGGGAGAAGGAGGCAAAGTGCCCGGCGGGCTGGGACTCGCTCAGGAGGTCCAGGTCCCCGGCGGCCTGCAACAGCCGGTAGAGACTCTGGTTCAGCAGGGCGGCCTGGCGGAGCAGGGCGGCGTTCCCGGCGCTCTCCAGCGCCGGGACCATGGCGTTCACCGTGGAAAAGAGGGCGCCCAGGGGCTCCCGGATGGTCTGCGCGCCGGCAGCGGAGGCGGTCAGGCGGCGGGCCAGGGCCAGCAGGCCGCTCTGGAAGGGGCGGGCCGTCACGGTCCAGCCGCCGCAGGAGGCGACGTCACCGGACCGGAGCAGTTCCCGGCGGAGCAGCTCCCGGAGGGCCCCCTCGGCTTCGTCGGCCTGGGCGTTTTTGGAGAGGATGACGCCGTCCTCCAGCAGGAAGGCGGGCTGGTCCAGGCAGTCGAGCAGCGCCTGGGCAAGGGTCAGGTCGGATTGGTCCATAGCGGGAAATGCTCCTTTGGGCTGTGCCCTGTGGAATACCGGTGGGTATCCCTTAGTATCTGCGTCCGGCGGCAGGATCTGCAAGAGAATTCCTTCCACCCCGGAGTTTGCGGAAAAGTCTGCCGCCGCGACAGGATTCGACAGTGTGGGCAGAAAAATAGGGCGGGTGCGGCGCTCAGTGCGGCAGGCGCACCATGTCCGGGGTGATCTCCGCGATGCTGCGCGCGCCGCACATGGTCATAGCGGCCTCCAGCTCGGCGGCGAGTTTCTC
>CALICR010000161.1 GCA_938049125.1 uncultured Clostridia bacterium | reverse complement strand
CGATTCTGTCCAGGAGGGTGAGGTGGTGGCCATCATCGGCCCCTCCGGCTCCGGCAAATCAACGCTGCTGCGCTGCGCGACCTTCCTCGAGAGCATCGACCGCGGGTCCATCGCCTACGACGGACGCTATGCGGCGAAGACCGGGGGCGCGGACGCCCGGGCGCGCTACGCGTCCCCTGCGGAGCTGAAGGCCCTGCGGAGCTGCTTCGGCCTCGTGTTCCAGAGCTTCAACCTCTTTCCACACTACACGGTGCTGAAAAACGTCACCGACGCGCCGGTATCCGTCCAGAAGCGGGACCGGAAGGAGGTCGAGGCCGAGGCCATGGCGCTGCTCGCCAAGATGGGCCTGGCCGACAAGGCCGGGAGCTACCCCTATCAGCTCTCCGGCGGTCAGCAGCAGCGCGTCTCCATCGTCCGCGCCCTGGCCATGAATCCGCAGATTCTCTTCTTCGACGAGCCGACCTCTGCCCTGGACCCGGAGCTGACCCAGGAGGTTCTGAAGGTCATCCGCGGTCTGGCCGAGGAGCACATGACCATGGTCATCGTGACCCACGAGATGGCCTTTGCCAGCGCCGTGGCGGACCGGGTCGTGTTCATGGACGGCGGCGTCGTGGTGGAGGAGGGGACGCCGGACACCGTGTTCGGCAGCCCGAGGTGTGAGCGGACGCGCCGCTTCCTCGAAAAATACGCGAACTGACCGCCCTGCGGCGGAGAAAGGATGCAGCATATGAACCTCGAGATTCGGGCTTACAGGCCCGCGGACCTGGGCGATATGGTCCGCATCTGGAACGAGGTGGTGGAGGACGGCGTGGCATTCCCGCAGGAGGATCTGCTGACCCCGGAGACCGGCGCGGAATTTTTCGCGGCCCAGACCGAGTCCGCCGTGGCGGCGGACCGGGAGACGGGGCGCATCTACGGCCTCTACATCCTGCACCCCAACAACGTGGGCCGCTGCGGCCACATCTGCAACGCCAGCTACGCCGTCAGCCGGGCTGCCCGGGGGCTGCACATCGGCGAGCAGCTGGTGCGTGCCAGCCTGGCGTCGGGCGCGTGCTTCGGCTTTCGGGTCATGCAGTTCAACGCCGTGGTGGCCTCCAACGTCCATGCGCGGCACCTCTATGAACGGCTGGGCTTTGTGCCGCTGGGTGTCATCCCCAGCGGCTTCCGGATGAAGGACGGCCATTACGAGGACATCTGCCCCTATTACCATACGCTGTGAAAATGCCCGCTGCACCCTTGCCGAATGCAGCGGAAATTTTTGCGCCGCGGACGGAATTGGGCGGAACAAGCTTTGAAAAAAGAGGTCTAATTGCGCTGCAAGTTGCAGAGAATTCCGTTGCGCCCCGGGTATGGAGATGGTATGCTGGAGAAAACGGCGAGGCCGTCAACCTGAAAAGGAGGAACAACCTATGTGCACTGCGTTTCGCGCCGGCTGGGCGGAGGTCAATCTGACACCGGAGAAAAAGGTCCGCCTGGCGGGGCAGTTCTGTGAGAGAATTTCCGAATATGTGGAGACGCCGGTCTGCGTCACGGCCCTGGCCCTGGATTCGGGCAGCGACAGCGTCATTTTCTGTGCCTGCGACATGGAGAGCATCGGCATGAACCTGGTCGAGGGCGTCCGGGCGCAGCTGAAGGAGACCATTCCGGACTTCGACGGACGGAAGCTCATCGTCTCCGCCACCCACACCCATACGTCGATCCAGTATGATTCCAAAACTCTGGACAGCGGCTCCACCCTGTCCGTGCTGAAGCAGTACACCCCGGACAACGTCCGCTATGAGGACCCGCTGCCCGCGGGTGACGACGTCATCACCGACGCCGAGGCCCTCGTGCATCTGACAAACCGTATCGCCGAGGCCGCCGCCGCGGCCTGGAGAGACCGGAAGCCCGCCCAGTTTGCCAACGAATTCGGCCGCGCCGCCGTGGGTATGTGCCGCCGCGCCAAGTACGACGACAAGTCCGCAAAGATGTGGGGCGACACCAACACCTCGAACTTTGTGGCCCTGGAGGGCGGCAGCGACACGGGCCTCGAGCTGCTCTATTTCTTCGACGAGGCCGGAAAGCTCACCGGCGTCATGGCCAACCTGGCCTGCCCGGCTCAGGCGGTCCAGCACCGCACCTTCGTGTCCTCGGACTTCTGGGGCAAGGCCAAGGAGCAGATCCGCAAGGCACTGGGCGCGGACGTGTTTCTGCTGCCCATCTGCTCGCCTGCCGGCGACCAGTGCCCCGTGGACCTCATCCGCTGGGTCGAGCCGGAGAGCGACGTCCACGACCCCAACATCGTCCGCGTAAATCCGCCCGTGCGCAAGGCGGACCCCTCCATGTTCGATCTGGCCGGCGCGCGCAAGGCCGGCGGCCGCATTGCCCATGAGATCATCGGGGCCTATCCGGACGCCGTCCGGGAAAAGCGCGATGCGCTGCACTTCGAGCACCGCGTCGAGGGCGTGAAGCTGCCGGTCCGCATGGTGACGCGGCAGGAGCGCGACGCCGCCGAGGAGGCGCTGAACCGCTTCTTCGCCTCCTGCGCCGGGAAGACCCTGAGCTTCTACGACAACGCTTCCATGCACGTCCATGCCGGAACCCTGGCCCGGTACGACTACCAGCAGACCCACCACGTCTTTGAGATCGAGGGCCACTTCCTGCGCCTCGACGATCTGGCCTTCGCCACGAACCCCTTCGAGCTGTTCCTGGACTTCGGCAACCAGATCCGCGCCCAGAGTCCGGCGGCCCAGACCTTCCTCATTCAGCTGGCCAACGGCAGCCTCGGCTACCTGCCCACGGAGCGGGCCGAGGAGGGCAGCCACTACTCCGCCTACGTCTCCAGCGGCATCACCGGCCACGTGGGCGGCGACCTGCTGGTCCGTGAGACCCTGGATACGCTCCAGACCATGTTCCGCGACTAAGATTCAAGCCGCCGTGCAGAAATGCTGCACGGCGGCTTCCTTATGGTTGCCTGTTTTTCCCAAAAATTTGGAATGGATATTGTATTTTCATGGAAGGAGTGATAAAGTAGACCTATACAGGCTGCGAGGAGCGCCATGCAGCCGACTTTGAGGAGGAATCGTTCGTGGAATTCTTGAAACGCACCTGGGCGGAGGTTTCCCTGGATAATCTGACATATAACTACAACCAGCTCCGGAGCCACGTTCCGGCTTCGACGCGCTTCCTCGGCGTGGTCAAGGCCGACGCCTACGGCCACGGCGCCGTGGCCGTTTCCCGCCACCTGGAGGAGCTGGGGGCCGAGTTTCTGGCCGTCTCCAACCTGGAGGAGGCCGAGCAGCTTCGCAACCACGGCATCCATCTGCCCATTCTGCTGCTGGGCTACACCCCGGCGCTCTTCGCTGAGTACGAGGCCGACAACGGCATCCGCCAGGAGGTCAACGCCATCGACTACGCCCGGCAGCTGAACGCCCGCCTCAACGGCACCGGCAAGCGCCTGAAGGTCCACCTCAAGCTGGACACCGGCATGTCCCGCCTCGGCTTCTTCGCCTACGACCGGCCCGAGACCATCGACGAGCTGGTCGAAATTTCGAAGCTGCCGAACCTGGAGATCGAGGGCGTGTTCCAGCACTTCTGCGTCGCCGACTCCCACAAGCCCGAGTGCCAGGCCTTCACGCAGGTCCAGTACGGCCGCTTCACGGCGATGCTGGACGAGATGGCCGCCCACGGCATCAAGCCGGAGATCCGCCACTGCTGCAACTCCGCCGCCACGATCCTGCACCCCGAGTTCGCCATGGATATGGTCCGTCCCGGCATCGCCACCTACGGCTTCGCCCCGGACGCCTGTATGGAGGGCGATATGGACCTGCGGCCCCTGCTGTCCTGGCGGAGCACCATCTCCCAGATCAAGGACTTTGACGAGGGCATCACCATCAGCTACGGCCGCCTGTGGACGACGCCGTCCAAGCGCCGCATCGCCGTGGTGCCCATCGGCTATGCCGACGGCCTGAGCCGCCGCCTGACGAACCACGTCGACTTCCTGCTCCGCGGCAAGCGGGTCCACCAGGTGGGCCGCATCTGCATGGATATGTGCATGATCGACGTGACGGACATCCCGGACGCCCAGGTCGGCGACACCATCACCATCCTGGGCCGCGACGGCGAAGAGCTGCTGCGCTGCGAGGACATGGCCGCCCAGCTCGAGACCATCACCTATGAGATCACCTGCGACATCAACAAGCGCGTGCCCCGTATCTATCGGAAGGACGGCAAGGAAGTCGGCAAGCTCCAGTATATCGTGTAAGCTTCGGATACAGAAGGCCGGTGCAGGGGAGACCTGCACCGGCCTTTTTTCAAAAAGCGCCGCAGAGGGACCCTCTGCGGCGCTTTGCTGTGATTTTGGAGCATCGGCCCGGAGAAATGCAGGGCCGTCAAAAGGAAAAACCATACTTATTATAATTCATAGCATCGCATTCTGCAAGCAAAATCTTGCTGATTTTGTCGGACTTTCGGCACTGGAAAATGTGATTTTTACAAATAAAACACAAGAAAAACGTTGCATTACGCTGCGGAAGTTCTGAAATGTCAACGAAAAAAGAGCGATTTGGTAAAATAACCAAGAATCACCGGAGGGCACTGTCATTTTTTTGAATTTCTAATAATAGACATGAAAATTGTTATACTATATAATGAAAGCAGACAGAAACCCCGTTCCTTTTCAGAGGAACGGTGCGATTTGAATGGAGGAAACAGCAATGGCAATCAAAATTGGCATCAATGGCTTTGGCCGCATCGGCCGCTTCGTGTTCCGTGCCGGCATCAACTGTGACGATATCGAGTTCCTGGGCATCAACGACCCCGGCATGACCCCCGACTACATGGCGTACATGCTGAAGTACGACACCATGCATGGCCAGTTCGACGGCACCATCTCCTATGACGACGAGTCCATCACCGTCAACGGCAAGAAGGTCATGTTCTACCAGAAGTTCAACCCCTCCGAAATTCCTTGGGGTGAGCTGGGCGTCGAGTATGTCGTCGAGTCCACCGGCCTGTTCCTGACCCAGGAGAAGGCCCAGGGCCACATCGACGGCGGCGCGAAGAAGGTTGTCATGTCCGCTCCGTCCAAGGACGGCACCCCCATGTTCGTCTGCGGCGTCAACCTGGACGCTTACACGCCCGACATGAAGTTCGTCTCCAACGCCTCCTGCACCACCAACTGCCTGGCCCCCATCGCCAAGGTCCTGAACGACAAGTGGGGCATCACCGACGGCCTCATGACCACGGTCCACTCCACCACTGCCACCCAGAAGACCGTTGACGGTCCCTCCAAGAAGGACTGGAGAGGCGGCCGCGCTGCTGCGGGCAACATCATCCCCTCCTCCACCGGCGCTGCGAAGGCGGTCGGCAAGGTCATCCC
>CALICR010000160.1 GCA_938049125.1 uncultured Clostridia bacterium | reverse complement strand
ATCTCGGGCTTGGAGCCTGCGCCCATGCCGCCGGTCAGCTTCTCGCCGATCTGGAGCTTGTTCTCGCAAAGAGACTTGTTGAGATCCTGCTTATCTGTATTGACAGCGATGAATTCAACACCCTGAATCCCGCTGGAAATCATCCGGTTGACGACATTGTTGCCTGCGCCGCCGACGCCGATCACCTTGATCGCTACGACCTTCTCTTCATATTCTGCGGACATATTATCTCCTCCTGTGTATGTGATTCTACGCAAAGTACGGACTTATCATACGAAACGTATGGAAAATGCACGATCATGAAAACGCACAATTATACTGTTCTATTCTATAACCAAATTCCGGTCAGGTCAATACAAAATCAAAACATTTTCCGATTTTCTCGTTTTTCGCCGCTCAGTAGGGCTGGAACCGGGCGGTCTTCTCCTCCTCGAAGGTGAGGTCGATGGTGCCCGCCTTGCTGTCGCCCAGCTCCTTGAGGACCGCGGCCAGGTACTCGACCTTGTAGTCGAGGTTGTCGCTGCCGCCCAGCATGATGTCGAACTGGGTGCCGTAGGCGACGCGCAGGTCGTAGGGCTTGGACACGTTGATCTCCTTCACGCCGCCGGCGATGCCGTAGTCGCTGAGGAGCTGCATGAGCCGCAGGGCTGCGTTCCAGGAATCGGCCTCCTCATCGGGCACGGAGACGGTCTCGCCGAGCACCGGCTCCGCGACCGTCAGGCCGTTGAGCTGGGGGTAGTCCCCGGCGTTGGCCGTCGGGAGCTCCGAGAGGAGCTTGCCCTCGGCGCTGATGAGGTAATAGGTCTCGTTCTGTGCCCGGAGGGAGAAGGTCACGTCCGTCTCCTGGACCGTAATCTCCACGGTGCCCGGCAGAGTCCTCGTGATGTGGACCTGCTCCACAAAGGGCAGGGACGTCATGATGAGGCTGGCCGCGTTGGCCTTCTTGATGGAGATAAGGTTGTCCCCGATGCTGATGCCCGAGGCCGCCGCCACCTGCTCCTCCGTATAGAGGTGGCTGCCGGTGACGTGGATCTCCCGGACCTGGAAAAAGAGCGTGATGCAGCAGACCACCGCCAGCACGATGGCCGCCATGGTCAGAAACCGGACCCAGAAGCCCGTCCGCCGCCGCGGCGCGCCGCCGCGCATCGTTCCCGTTCCGCGCTGCTTCATTTCCGTTCCTCCACCGTGTCCACAATAAGCTGATAGATCCGCTCCGCCGAGTCGAGCACCGCGGCGCTCCGGGCGGCCTCGCCCATCTTCCGCGCCCGCTCCGGGTCCGCGAGGATGGACTTCGCCGTCTCATAGAGCAGCTTGCCGCTGCACTCCGACTCCCGGATGACCACGGCGCCGCCGCGGTTGCCGAGGATGCGGGCGTTCTTCTCCTGATGATTGTCCGTCACATTGGGAGACGGCACAATGATGCTTGGGGTTCCCGACGCGGCGATCTCGTTGAGGGAGGACGCGCCGCCCCGGGAGATGACCAGGTCCGCCGCCACCATCAGCTCCGGCATATTGTAGATGTACTCCCGCAGCTCGATCTGCGGGTTTTCGCCCCACTTGACGCCCGCGTCGGCCACGGCCCCGGGCATCCACTTCCAGGCGGAGACGCCGGTGGCGTGGATGTGGGTGAAGGGCTTCTCCTCCGACTCCAGCCGGAGGAAATCCACCATCTGGCGGTTCATATCCCGGGCGCCGAGGCTGCCCCAGGAGGAGACCACCAGCGGCTTTCCCTCGTAGCCCAGCTTTTTCTTCATGGCCGCCTGGTCGCCGCGGACGAATTCGGACCGCACGGGCATCCCCACGGTCACGACGCGCTCCGGGTGGTGGTAGGCATTCCGGCTCTCGTCGAAGGCCACCATGATCTTATCGGCCTTGTCCGCCACCATGCGGGTGGTGAGGCCGGGGACGGCGTTGGCCTCATGGACCAGCGTCGGGATGCCCATGCGGATGCCCTGGCGCATGGCCGGGTAGCTGGCGTAGCCGCCCATGCCGACGATGGCATCGGGCCTGAACTCCTTGATGTATTCCCGGGCGGTCCTGGCGGACGTGACCACGTTCCGGGCCGCGGCCAGGTTGTGGCGAATGTTCTCCGGCGTCAGAT
>CALICR010000159.1 GCA_938049125.1 uncultured Clostridia bacterium | reverse complement strand
AAGGAGGCGGAGGTCATCCGAAAAAAGATCCCGAAGGGGGCCTTTTTCTGCGTCTGCACGCCGGAGGGAACGGAGCTTTCCTCGGAGAAGTTCGCTGCGGCCCTGGCCCGGGCCAAGGGGGCGGGGAATTCTTCCTTCTGCTTTCTCATCGGTGGAAGCTGCGGCATCGACCCTACTGTCAAGGCCATGGCGGACCTGCGGCTCTCCATGGGACCGATGACCTTCCCCCATCACCTGTTCCGCGTCATGCTGCTGGAGCAGATCTACCGGGCCGAGACCATTCAGGCCGGGACAAAATATCACAAATAGGAGCGCGTCATATGAGAAAAGTGCTGAAAATCTTTGGAGTGCTGCTGATCCTTCTGGCCGTGGCCGTCGTGGGCCTGCTGGCCTGGCTCAGCGCCGCGGAATACCGGCCCTCGGACCGGGAGGAGGCGCAGGTCCCGGCCAACGCCGCGGACCCCGCGGACGGCTTTTCCGGCAGCACGGTGCGCGTGCTGACCTTCAACACGGGCTACGCGGGCCTCAGCGACAACGCCGACTTTTTCATGGACGGCGGCAAGGACGTCACGTCCTGCGACGAGGCGCGGGTCCGGCAGAATATGGCGGACATCCTTGCGGAGATCGAATCGGCCGGCGCCGACTTCACGCTGCTCCAGGAGGTGGATCAGAACTCTGCCCGGACCTACGGCATCAACGAGATGCAGGAATACGTGTCCGGCAGCGGCCAGAATGCGGCCTACGCCCTCAATTACAGCTGCGCCTTCGTGCCCTATCCGCTGCCGCCCATCGGCCGCGTCAACTCTGGCCTTGAGACGCTGACGCCCTGGGCCGTCGGCGAGGCGGAGCGCGTCAGCCTGCCCTGTCCCTTCTCCTGGCCCGTTCGGCTGGCGAACCTCAAGCGCTGCCTGCTGGTGACGCGGACGCCCATCGAGGGCACGGACCGGGAGCTGGTCCTCGTCAACCTCCATCTCGAGGCCTACGATGACGGCGAAGGCAAGATCGAGCAGACGAAGGTCCTGCTCTCCATCCTCCAGGAGGAGTACGAGAAGGGGAACTACGTCATCGCCGGCGGCGATTTCAACCAGACCTTCCCGGGCAGCCTGGAGACCTATCCCATCCGGGACGGCGAGAGCTGGACCCCTGGCGTGCTGGACGAAAGCCAGCTCCCGGCGGGCTGGCAGTACGTGTATGACACGTCGGAGCCGACCTGCCGTCTGCTGAACCAGTCCTACGACCCAGCCAGCGAGGCAACACAGCTCTATGTCATCGACGGCTTTATCGTCTCGCCGAATGTATCTGTGCAGTCCGTGGCGGTCCAGAATCTTCAGTTCCATGCATCGGACCACAATCCGGTGCTCCTGGAGGCGGAGCTGCTGCCCTAAATGTAAAAAAGGAAAGAGACACCCGATGCAGGATAAGCTGCACCGGTGTCTCTTTGCACAATACGTATGTATAAAAATTAAAAATATCAAAAAAATATCAATATTTTTACATCAATTATCAGTAGAATTCAATTCTGCATCTGTTGGTACGGAAGAAGAAGCATTCGTCTCCCGGAAGATATGATTGAGGAGCGGCTGGTCCCGGCGCGTGGTGCTGCTGAAATACCAGAAGCGAGGCCGGATGATAACCTCGTGGGCAAAGAACAGGAAAAAGAGGAAGGTTTCTTTGTAGTTCTGGCGGTAGAGCGTGATGCTGCCTTCCTCCATGTCGGCGGTTTCACGGATGAGCCAGTCGTAAGAGACGAAGGTCTCAAAGACCTTTTTGATCTTCGGCTCCGGGATGCCAGTGGACTGAGCGACGAGCTTGACGGAGAACAGAGACTGAGACCTGGTGCAGATGAAGAGGAAGAGCTTGAAGGTGTCCCGGTCTGTCAGAAGGCGGAACAGCTCCGTGTAGGCCTCGAAATTGTCAAAGAGAAAGTCGAAGCCGTCTTCGGGTGTGGGCATAATGGCCATCATATGGGCGGTCTCGAAGGCCATGGCGTAGCCGATGCCCTGATTGTAAAAGACGCGAGAACGGGAATTTTCGATGTCCGAGGGGTCTCCGGTCCGGTAACCCAGGTCCCGAATGCAAGGAATATTGCTCATGCCCTTGAGGGCGGCCCAGCAGTAGTGGAAGGCCTGCTCAATGCGGTTGTTATCGGAGGCCTGCTGGAGGGTGTCGTAGATTTGACTCTCTAGGTTATTCGAGTCTCGGACACAGCGGCCCAGCAGCTCGTCCATGGTGACATTAAAGTACTGGGCGATGGAGAGGAGCACCTCAATGTCCGGCGTGCCGCCGCGCTCCCACTTGGAGACGGCCTGCATGGAGACGCCAACCTTCTGCCCCAGCTCCGCCTGCGTCAGATTGCAGCGCATCCGCAGCTCCCGAATTTTATTGCCGATTTGATTGTGTTCCATTCCGCAGACCAATCCTTTCCCGGGTCAGACGGCCCGGAGTCTCAACTTATAGTATAGTATCACAGTCGGAGAAAAGTTTCCAGTCCAAATTTTGACAAAACGAAATACTACTTATGGTTGAAATACTAAAACACATCTACAGGCAGTTCTACTCTACGCTTTGCGTGGATCGGTTGAATTTAAATGAAAAGTGTGGTTAACTATATGAAAGTCCAAAAAGAACAACTGTCCTTTTTATAAGGACAGCGGACGGAGCCGCAACGGCATAAGGAGTGGAAAACCATGAAAAAGTTCATCCTGCGGCGCATTTTCAGCGGCATTCTCACGGTGCTCATCGTGTTCACGCTGAACTTTGTGCTCGTGAAGGCGGCGCCCGGCGATCCGATCCGGTCCATCATGGGCAAGGAGACGGACGACGCAGAGCTGCGCGCAGCCCTGGAGGAGAAGTGGGGCCTCAACAAGCCCTACCATGAGCAGTACCTGAGTTATCTCAAGAACGCGCTCAAGGGCGACCTCGGTACCTCCATTATCTACAACCGCTCGGTCAACGACATGATCGGCGAGCGCGTCTTCGCCACAGTGCTGCTGGGCCTCGTGTCCCTGGTGCTGGCCTTCGTCATCGGAACAGCGCTGGGCATATTCTGCGCCCGAAGGGACGGGTCCTTCATTGATAATACCATCTCCACGCTGTCCTACGCGACGGACGCCATGCCGTCCTTCTGGCTCGGCCTGATGCTCATGATCCTGTTCGCCACGAAGCTGGGCTGGCTGCCGTCCCAGGGTATGTACGACGTGCGCGCCAACTACACGGGCATGAAGCACTTCCTGGACATCCTGAAGCACCTGGTGCTGCCATGTCTGACGCTGGTGCTCATCACCATGCCCGGCTACTTCCGCATCACCAAGTCCTCCATTCTCCAGGTCACCAGCGAGGACTTCATCACCACCATGCGGGCCACCGGCATGAGCGAGAAGAAAATCTTTAATAAGTATATCTTCCGCAACGCCATCCTCCCCACCATCACCATGCTTGGCATCTCCGTGGCCTTCCTCATTACCGGTGTTTCCCTCATCGAGATTGTCTTCTCCTGGCCGGGTATGGGCCGCCTGACCCTGACGGCCATCACTCAGCGCGACTATCCCACGCTGATGGGCATTTACCTCGTCATGAACGTCTGTGTCGTCGTTGTGATGATCGTTGTGGATATCCTCTACGCCTTCCTGGATCCCCGGATCCGCTACGACTGAGCGGGGGTGCTGCAAATGAAAAAACTGAAAAACGTCTGGAGCAAATGCTTAAACGCCGTCCGCAGCGACGCACAGCTCCGCGTGGGCGTCATCGGCCTTGTGATCCTGCTGCTCATCGTCATCTTTGCGCCGGTCATCACCAGCTGGGACCCTTACTTCTACGGCCCAAACAGTCTGGCGGCCCCCGGTGAGTCAAGCCACCTGCTCGGCACGAACCACATGGGCCAGGACGTGTTCAGCATGCTGATCTACGGCGCCCGGACCTCCCTGATGGTGGCCATCACCGCCTCCATGATTTCCGGCATCATCGGCGTGCTGATCGGCGGCGTCGGCGGCTACTTCGGCGGAAAGGTCGACGTCGTCGTCTCGGAGCTCATCAACGTGTTCCTGATGATCCCGGTGTTCTTCCTCATCATGCTGATCGTCTCCCTGTTCGGCAGCGACATCAAGAACGTCATGATCGTCATCGGTGTCACCACCTGGTCCAGCAACGCCAAGCTGATGCGCGCCCAGGCCCTGTCCCTCCGGGAGCGGACCTTTGTCAAGAGCGCCATCGCCCTGGGCGAAACGAAGATGCAGGTGCTGTTCAAGTACATCCTGCCCAACGGCATTTTCCCCGTCGTTGCCAACACGACCCGCGGCATGGCGGGCGCCATCCTGACGGAGGCCTCCCTCTCCTTCCTGGGTCTCGGCGACCCCAACACCATCTCCTGGGGCCAGATGATTTATCAGGGCAAGTCCTACGTCACCTCGGCCTGGTGGATCACCGGCTTCGCGGGCATCGCCATCATCCTCACCGTCATCGTATTCTATCTGCTGGGCGACGGCCTGAACCATGTGCTCAACCCCAAGTACAGCCAAGGGGGGAAACATTGATGGACACTGTTCTGAATCTCAACCATCTGAACGTTACCTATGTGAATAAGACCCGCCGCGTCATGGCGGTGCGGGACGTCAGCCTGTCCATTGAAAAGGGCGATTCCCTCGGCATCGTCGGCGAGTCCGGCTCCGGCAAGTCCACGCTGGCCATGGCCCTGCTGCGGCTCCACGCCAAGTCCACGGAGGTCACCGGCGAGGCCATGTTCGAGGGCAAGAACCTGCTGACCATTTCGGAGCAGGAGATGAATGACCTGCGCTGGGTCAAGATCGCCGTGGTATTTCAGAAGGCCATGAACGCCCTCAGCCCCGTCCACCGCATCTCCACCCAGATCGAGGACATCTATCGCGTCCACTGTCCCCACGCCAGCAGCGAGGAGATCAAGGCGAAGACGCTGGAGCTTCTGAAGCTCGTGAACCTGCCCGAACGGGTCTACAGCCTCTATCCCCACGAGATGAGCGGCGGCATGCTCCAGCGCGTGGCCATCGCCATCAGCCTGCTGCACCATCCGCAGCTGCTCATCTTCGACGAGGCGACCACCGCCCTCGATGTCGTCACCCAGGGCCAGATCCTCAAGGAAATCCTGGAGATGGAGAAGACCCTCGCCACCACCCGCATCATGATCACCCACGATATGTCCGTCGTGGCGACGACCTGCAACAAGGTGGCTGTCATGTATGCCGGCGAGCTGATGGAGCTGGGCCTGGTCAAGGACGTGCTGGTCCATCCGAAGCACCCCTACACCCAGGGACTCCAGGGCTCCTTCCCCTCTCTGAAGGGCGAGAACAAGACGCTCACCTCCATCCCCGGCTTCCTGCCGGACCTCTCCAAACCCTGCGAGGGCTGTGTATTCGCGCCGCGCTGCGCCCATGCGACGGAGCGCTGCCGCAAGGAAAAGCCGCCGATGTTCAAGACCGGCGAAATGGGCGGAGCCGCCTGCTGGCTGTGCGAGGGTCATGAGAATGGATAAAAAAGCTTTTATTGAAATTGAGGGGATCCAGAAATTCTATCCCCATAAGGACGGAAAATTGATCCACAAACGCGGCGAGGAGCGCAAGTACGTCAAGGCCGTGGACGGCATCAACCTTTCCATCGAGCGCGGCGAAATTCTCGGCGTCATCGGCGAGTCCGGCTGCGGAAAGTCCACCCTGGGGCGCATTCTGGTCCGGCTGGAGGACCCGACCTCCGGCGACGTGTTCATCGACGGCGTCTCCACCAAGGAAATGCTGAAAAAGGACCCCAAGGCCTTCCGCCGTCAGGTCCAGATCGTGTTTCAGAACCCCTTTGACACCTTTACGCCCCGGGATACCATCCAGAAGATCCTGCTGCGGCCCCTGAAGCACCACAACATCGGCGCTACGGTGGAGGAGCGGCTGGAGATCATCCGGAAGGCCCTGGAGGCCGGCGGCCTCCGCCCGGCTGAGGACATCATGAGCCGCTATCCCCACGAGCTGTCCGGCGGTCAGCTGCAAAGAATTTCCATCATCCGCTCCATGTTCCTGAACCCCGGCTTCATCATTGCCGACGAGCCGGTGTCCATGCTGGACGTGTCGGTCCGCGCCGAGATCATCAACATGCTGATCGACCTGGCCCGGAACCACAACGCGGCGGTGGTCTTCATCAGCCACGACATCGCCCTGACGCGGTACATCTCCGACAATATTGCGGTCATGTATCTGGGCCGCATCGTGGAGTACGGCTCCGCCGACGAGGTCATCAAGAATCCCCAGCACCCCTACACCCGCGCCCTCATCTCCAACTGCGCCTCCGTCGATCCCTTCGAGGAGCACGAGGAGATCTCCATCGAGGGCGAGCCGCCCACGCCCATCAATCCCGGCCCCGGCTGCTACTTCGCGCCCCGCTGCTACATGGCGACGGAGGAATGCTTCAAGAGCTACCCGGAGCGTAAGGACCTCGGCGGCAGCCACTACGCGGTCTGCAGCAAGCTCTACAAGAAGACCGCGGGACCCAAGTGAGATAGTTGACCATCCGATCAGCTATAAATAAATCAGGAGGAACGAATATGAAAAAGACGAAACTTGTAGCACTGCTGCTTGTCCTCGCTCTGTGCGTCTCCCTGCTGGCCGGCTGCGGCAGCAAGGCGAACGACACCGCGAACAGCAACGGCGATGCTGCCACCAACGAGCCCGCCTCCAACGAGACTGGCTCCAACGAGACCGGCTCCGAATCCACCGGCGATACCGCCAGCAGCCAGGACACCCTCATCGTCCGCCTCAATGGCGACCCCATGAGCTTCAACCCCTCTCTGACCTCAGATGACAACTTCTACCCCGCGGCCCAGAACCTGTTCCGCCGCCTCACCTGCCTGGACTCCACCAAGCAGGTCGTCCCCGACGCGGCTGAGAGCTGGGACGTCTCCGACGACGCACTGACCATCACCTGGCACCTCAAGAGCGGCCTGAAGTGGTCCGACGGCGAGGACCTGGACGCCGATGACGTCAAGTACACCTTTGACTACATCAAGGAGCACAGCGACTGCTACTTCAGCTCCAGCATGACCATCGTGGACAGCATCGAGGTCGTCGATCCTCTGACCGTCGTGTTCCACATGAACACCGCCGACATGTCCTTCGTGGCCCGCATCGGCTGGTACGGCACCTTCATCCTCCCCGAGCACGTCTTCAACAACGGCCAGGCCTGGTCCGACAACCCGGCTTCCACCACCCCCGTCACCTGCGGCCCCTTCAAGCTTGAGAGCTACACCCAGGGCTCCAACATCACCCTGGTCGCCAACGAGGACTATGTGGACGGCGCGCCGAAGGTCCAGAAGCTGATCTTCTCCATCATTCCCGATGACGCCACCGCCATGCAGGCGCTGCTGAACGGCGAGATCGACTATGTCGAGCAGGTCCCCGCCGCCTACGTCGAAGAGTTCAAGGCCAACCCGGACCTCCGTCTGGAGCTGGACGAGTACCCCTCCCCCTACCGCATCGTGTTCAACGTGAACGACCCCGTCGTCGGTGATCTCGCGGTCCGCCAGGCCATCGCCCTGTGCATCAACCGCGAAGAGATCTCCCAGAAGGTCTACAGCGGCATCATGCCCCCCGAGTACAGCGCCTACCCCTCCATCTCCGCCTGGTGTGCCAACACCACCGACACCTATCCGAAGCAGGACATCGAGGCCGCCAAGAAGGTCCTCGAGGACGCCGGCTACACGCAGGATGCGGACGGCTACTATGTCCGCGGCATCGAGTGGGAAGTCTTCGAGGGCATGCAGGATATGGCCAACCTGATCATCGCCAGCTGCAAGGAAGCCGGTATTGAGATCAAGATGAACCTCTCCGAGTACAACGCCTGGGCCGAGAAGGTCGGTCCCGACGGCAACTACATGATGGAGTCCCAGGGCGGCTTCATGGGTCCCGACCCCGCGGCTCTGGCGACCCGTTTTGGTACCGGCTCCAACTCCAACTACGCCGGCTGGAGCAACGAAGAGTTTGATAAGCTCTGCGCCGAGGGCGCTGCGGAGACCGATCAGGCCAAGCGCGCCGAGCTGTACAAGGAAGCCCAGAAGCTCATCGTCGAGCAGCTGCCCGCCATCAACGTCGTCGGCTACGCCTGCTACTGCGGCATGAGCGCCAAGCTGCACGATATGCCCATCGACGGCGCCGGCCAGTGGGGCTGGGCAGACTACAGCCACGCCTACTTCGAATGATCTCTTTTGGATAATTTGATCCCACAGGCACGGTAAGACATGAAACATGGCAGATCACGTGCAAGCGTGGTCTGCCATTTTCAAGCTTAGTAAGGAGAAAATATGCTGAAAAACAAACTGTTTGAAGAGCTGCTTCAGAATATTCCGGACTACAAGGAATTTCTCACGGTGGACGAGCTGGACGCCAGCTCCCGCGCTCTGGCGGAGAACTACCCCGAAGTGGTGAGCCTCTTTGAGATGGGCAAGACCAAGGACGGCCATCCGCTGCTCTGTCTGAAGATCGGCAGCGGCTCCAAGAACGCGCTGATGTTCGGCTGCCCCCACCCCAACGAGCCCATCGGCACCATGATGCTGGAGTATTTCACCGAGAACCTGGCCAAAAACAAGGCCCTGCGCGACGAGCTGGACTACACCTGGTACGTGGTCAAGGCCTGGGACGCCGACGGCCTGCGCCTGAACGAGAAGTGGCTCAAGGGCCCCTACACCATCTATAACTACTCCCGCAACTTCTTCCGCCCCGCCGGACACCGGCAGGTGGACTGGACCTTCCCCGTGGACTACAAGGACCTGCACTTCCACGACTCCATCCCCGAGACCACAGCCATGATGGCCCTGATCGACGAGGTGAAGCCCGCCTTTATCTACTCGCTGCACAACGCAGGCTTCGGCGGCGTCTACTGGTATCTCTCCAACGATCTGCCGGAGCTGTACGACGACATGTATGCCGCAGCCAACCGCGTGGGTGTGCCGCTGAACCTGGGCGAGCCGGAATCCCCGTCCTGCGTGCCCTTCGCGCCCGCGGTCTACGCGAGCCTCGGCATCGAGCAGGAGTATGACTACATGGAGAAGTACGCCCCGGCGGGCACGGACATCGCCGCCCAGTTCCACGTGGGCAATTGCAGCGAGAGCTACGCCCGGCCGCGCTACGGCAGCTTCACGCTGCTGACGGAGCTTCCCTACTTCTACGACAAGCGGATCATGGACCTCAGCGAGGGCACGATGGTCCGCCGCGACGCCGTTCTCAAGAAGCTGGACGAGGAGGACGCAAGCAACCGCTACGTCCTCGACACCATGGAGATCTCCCGGAAGTACTTTGCACCGCTGAACCCCTTCAAGCTGGCGCTGGACGCCTTCTCCGCGGGCCGCGACAGCGACGCCACCCGCAACATGGTCAAGGAAAACCCCGACTTCTCGAAGAAGGCCACGGTGGCCGAGGAGTTTGACAACCTGCTCATGAGCCGGTTCTACAAGTCCCTCTCCTACGGTATGCTGATCCGCGTCAACGAGTACGAGCTGGACGAAATGGCCCGCACCGGCGAGGTGGACCCCGAGAAGAAGGCCGCTCTGGAGCGGGCGAGGGACATCGCCATCGTCCGCCACAAGGAGCTGACCGACGTGCTGGAGCAGGAGATCCACTATGAGGTGGTGCCCATCCGGAAGCTGGTCTCCATCCAGCTGGAATGCGGCCTGCTGGTGAGCAAGTACATCCACGATCACAACATCAAAGCGAAGTAAAGGCAGGGAACGAACATGAATCAACTGGAATGCCTGCTGCGCGCAGGCACGGCCCGCAGCCCCGTCTGGGTGGGCGGGGAGCGCGTCGCCTTTATCCAGAATGGCGACGAGGGCCCCCGGGTCTGGGAGCTGGACCTGAAAACCGGCGAGGCCACCCAGCGGACCTTCGGCAATGAGCGCATCTGGTCCATCCACGGAGATGCCCGCACCGGCGATATCCTCTTCTGTATGGACCGGGGCGGCAACGAGCACGAGCAGGTCTACCTGCTGGAGCACGGCAGCCGGGAACCGCGGGACCTGACGGGCCGCCCCGACGCCCGCCACTTCCTCGGCGGCCGCACGCCGGACGGAAAGACCCTGGTCTATGCGGCCAACTGCCGCACCCCGGAGACCTTCGACATCTGGACCTGCGATCTTGTCACGGGCGAGAAGCGCATGGTCCTCGAAAATCACGACCACTACAACTGGCCCGCCTCCGACGCCCTGTCCCCCAACGGGCGCTACCTCCTCTACAACAAGCTGCTGGGCGAGTCCGACAATGCCCTGTGGATGCTGGACCTCCAGGAGGGCCGCGCCGTGCGCGTGCCCGGCGATGACCGGGTCTCCGCCGAAACAAACCCCGCCTGGCGGCACGATTCCGCGGGCTTCTACCTCATCACGGACCGCGCGGGCGAGTTCCCCGCCGTGGCCTACTATGACATTGCCGCCGCCTCCATGGAGACGCGCTACGTCTTCCCTTGGGGGGTGGAGCTTGTCTCTCTCTCGGCGGACGACCGGTATCTGGCTATGACGGTCAACGAGGACGGCTATTATAAGCTGCACATCTACGACCTCGAGGGCGGCGGCGAGGTCAACGCGCCCCAGCCCCCGGCGGGCGCGGTCAGCGTCTACGGGACCCTCTCCTGGTCGCCCGCGGGCCACCGGCTCCTCTTCACCCTCAGCAGCGGCAGGCGGCCCGAGAGCGTCTGGCTCCTGGACCTGGACCGCGACGTGCTCCGTCCGCTGACCTATCCGGACCTGCATGGCCTCTCCGCCGACACGTTGGTGGAGCCGCGGCTCCTGCACTTCCGGTCCTTCGACGGGCTGGAGGTCCCCTTCTGGCTCTATGTGCCCCGGGGAAGGGAAGCGAAGCACCTGCCCGTCGTCGTGGAAATTCATGGCGGGCCCGAGGGCCAGGAGCTGCCCACCTTCACGCCCTTCATTCAGTATCTGGTGGGCGAGGGCATCGCCGTCGCCGCACCCAACGTCCGCGGCTCCACAGGCTACGGCAGGACCTACACCCACCTGGACGACGTGGAAAAGCGCCTCGACAGCGTGAAGGACATCGGCAGCTTGGTGGACTATCTGGTGGGCGAGGGCATCGCCGACCGGGACCGCATGGCCGTCACGGGCATGAGCTACGGCGGCTTCATGACGCTCTCCTGCGCCACCCGCCTGCCGGACCGCTGGTGCTGCGCCATCGACACCGTGGGCATGTACAACCTCGAGACCTTCCTGGAGAACACGGCGGAGTACCGCCGGGCGCACCGCGAGAGCGAGTACGGCTCCCTGGCGCACCATCGGGAGATTCTCCGGGCCGTGTCCCCCATTGCGAAGATTGACGACATTCAGGCGCCGCTCATGGTGATCCAGGGCCGCAACGATCCCCGCGTGCCCGCCGAGGAGGCGGAGCAGGTGGTCGGCACCCTGCGGGAGAAGGGCCATACCGTGGCGTACATCTGCTATGAGGACGAGGGCCACGGCGTGACCAAGCTGAAAAATCAGCTGGACTGCTACCCCCGTATGGCAGCCTTCCTGAAACGGTATATGAAGCAGGACGGCGGCTCCAAGGCCTGACCGGTCCGGAAAGGATGGTTCAAAATGCTGCTTGTAAAGAACGGGACTGTATACCTGGGGAACGGACGGCACGAGCCCGGCTGGGACGTGCTGTGCGACGGCCCTGTCATCCGGGCCGTCGGCCCGAACCTCAGCTGCGAAGGCGCGGAGGTCGTCGATGCGGCGGGCCGGGACGTCTACCCCGGCCTGGTGCTGGGCCTCTGCGGCGTCGGCGCCGTGTCCTTCAGTGAGATGTGGTCGGACGGCATGGACCTCGACGAGAATCCCGTGCCCCTCTGCCCGGAGATGGACATCCGCGACGCCTTTGACCTGCGGGAGCTGAAGGTCCAGCGCTTCGGCCGCGTGGGCATCACGTCCTACGGCCTCTGCCCCGGCGTCCACGCGATGCTGGCCGGGCAGATCGCCCTGATCCACGTGGACGGCGACCACACCGCCGACGTGTTTCTGGCGGACCGCATCGCCCTCAAGGGCAACTACACCAAGAACGTCAAGAGCACCTACAAAAAGATGAACAAGGGCCCACAGACCCGCATGGCCATGCACCAGATGCTGGACGAGGCCTTCCGCGCCGCCGGGGAGTATATGGACAAGGCGGAGAAGGACTACGACGCAGGGAAGGAGGTCCTCTGCCGGGTCCTCCGGCGGGAAATTCCCTTTGTCGTCTCCGCCGAGACCCAGGCCGAGATCGAGAGCGTCATCGAGGTGGCAAAGAAGTATGACCTTCGCCTCGTGCTGACGGGGGCCTTCGCCGCGGAGCGGGCGGCGGAGGATATCATGAAGGAGGGCTACCATGTGATGCTGGGCGACAGCAACTACATGATGGCCGGGCACCGGGGCGGCACGGATCACCGGAAGCTGGTGGAGCTGGCCCGGAAGGGCATGAAGCTCTCCCTCTTCTGCTCCGGCGACGAGGCCTATCCGCCCGCCTATGAACAGCTCCTCTGGGTGGCGGCCCAGATGAGCGCCGCCGGGGCCACCGGCGACGAAATTCTCGACATGATGACCATCCGTCCGGCGGAGGCCCTGGGCGTCGAGCATCTGGTCGGCTCCCTGGAGCCGGGCAAGCAGGCGGACCTCATCATCTGCCGGGGCAATCCTGCCCTGCGCTTTGACAACTATGTGGACGAGACCATTGTCGCTGGACGCGTGTTCTACACGAGAGAGGGGGCGTAAGCATGCTGCTCATCAAGAATGCGACGGTATACACCATGGAGCCGGAGGGCGTTCTCCGGCATACGGACATTCTCTGTGAGAACGGGAAAATTCGGGCCATCGGCCAGAACCTTGCAGCAGAAGGCGCGGAGGTCATCGACGCTACGGGTCTTGTGGCGACGCCGGGCCTCATCGACGCCCATACCCACGCCGGCGGCTTCGCCGAGGGCGACCAGGACCTCAACGAGGTCACGAACCCGGTGACGGCGGAGCTGGACGCCATCTACGGCATCGACATCCACTCCGACGACTTTAAGGAGATCCATACCCGGGGCGTCACGGCCTGCTGCTTCATTCCCGGCTCCGCCAATGTCATCTGCGGCACGGGCTTCGTGGCCAAGACTGCGGGCAAGAATTCCATCCAGGACCTGGCGGTGCTGCATCCCGCGGTCATGAAGTGTGCCATGGGCGGCAACCCCAAGAACTGCTACGGCAAGCAGAACCGCGCGCCCAAGACCCGCATGGCCGTGGCCAGCATCTTCCGCGAGACGCTGCGCAAGGCCCGGACCTACCTTGACAAGAAAGAGGCCGCCGCGGGCGATGCGTCCAAGCTGCCGCCCTACGACGCCCAGTGCGAGGCGCTGATCCCCGTGCTGCGCCGGGAAATTCCGCTGAAGGTCCACTGTGAGCAGTTCGATATGCTCACGGTCATCAACATCGCCAAGGAGTTCGGCTGCGACTACACCATCGAGCACGGCTGGGCCTGCGACCTCTATGTGGACGAGCTGGTAGAGGGCGGCGGTCCCCTCTGCTTCGGCCCCATCGGCATCGCCGAGGGCGTCGGCGAGCTGACCGGCGGCGACGTGGGCTTCGTTCGTGCGCTGGACGAGCGCGGGCTCACGGTCTGCCTCATCACCGACGGCCCCATCTGCGGCCCCCAGGTGCTGACCATCTCTGCGGGCGAGGCGGTGCGCTATGGCGTGCCCCATGACCGTGCTCTGCGCATGATCACCTGCAACCCGGCGAAGGCCCTGCGGGTGGACGACCGCCTCGGCTCCCTGAAGCCGGGCAAGGACGCGGACATCGTCCTCTGGAGCGCCGTCCCCGCCCTGGAGACCTGCGCCCGGCCCCTCTACACCATCATCGACGGCGCCGTGGTCTACCGCGAAGCCTGATCCTTTTGCGCCCACCCGGGCGGGCTGCGAAAAAAAGCGGAGCATCTCACCTGCTTGAGATGCTCCGCCGGTTTTTGGTGCAGATGCAGAAAATGCGCAGCCATATTGATGCAAAAGCCGTATTCCAATCCGGTGGGACCGGAGCGGGATACGGATTTTCTTGCAGCTTCAAGCGGGACCGCGCGGTCCGGCCCGGGAGCAGTGCGTTTTTCCCGCGCTCCGCAGTCAAACGGGCAGTCAGCCGCGGCGGCAATCATACAGTACAATAAGAAAAGCTCCCTTGGGGCACCCTCCGTAAGGAAGGGACTCCAATGATTTGTATTTAGCTTTTTTCG
>CALICR010000158.1 GCA_938049125.1 uncultured Clostridia bacterium | reverse complement strand
GCCCGCCCTCTCCGACCTCGCTGCACCCGCCCTTGGCTCTCCCCTTGGGAGAGCTGTCACCGAAGGTGACTGAGAGGGCTTTCACGCCTTTTGGGCTACCACGGTCCGCGTTTCGCCGCCTGTCCACCCTCTCCGACCTCGCTGCGCTCGGCCACCTCTCCCAAAGGGAGAGGCAAGAGAGCTTCGCCGCCCCCGGCCCTTGGCGCTCCCTCTGGGAGAGCTGTCACCGAAGGTGGCTGAGCGGGGCAGCGCCTCAGCTCCTCGGCCGCGACGCGTTTCGTGACGATTCCCTGGCCTGGGCGACGAAGGGGTGCTCCTGCTCCTTGAGGTTCCCGAGGCGGTCCGTCTCGCGGAGCGCCGCGTTTCGTGGCGTTTTGCCGCGTGCTGCGCCGCTGCGGGCGTTTGCCTCCTCTTCCCCGCCGGGTGCGGCGTCGTTCGCCGCGTTTCGTGTCGCAGCGGCCTGGGCGGCGAGGGCGGCGCGCTGGGCCTGGCGGGCGGCCCCGGCCCGGGCGATGCGGGCCATCATGGCCTCGCGGCCCTCGAAATCCATGATCTCCAGGCACCCGAGGGCCTGCTCCGCCATATCCGGGTTGAAGAAGCCCAGCTGATAGAGCTGGATGCCCAGCTCGTTGTAGACGGCCTTGGCGTAGCTCGACTGCCGCTGCGCCGCCACCTGGATGTCAAAGAGCGGCGTCCTCCGGCCCATGTCCACGCCAAACTCCACGCCCTGTGACTGCTGAACCAGACCGCTGTTGTCAAACGTCACGAAATGCGGCTCTCCGAGGCGGCCCGTAATGCGGAACTGCCGCGGCGCGTCGTAGAACTGCCGCATCAGCTCGATGACGAGGAGCAGCTCCTCCCGGAAGGCGCGGTAGCTCTGCTGGATCTGGTCGCGGCTCAGCTTGCCCGCCTGCTCCTGCATGGCGGCGATGGCCGAGGCCGCCGTCACGCCGGAGGCCGTGCCGCCGTTGGCCACGTCCCGGTTGCCGCTGACCTCCTTCAGCTCGCCGATCTTGTTGTTGAGACACGAAACGTAAACATCGCTGAGGCCCTGGACGCTGACGGGGAGGATGGAATCCTGGCCGAGGCCCGCGTTCGTGTGGATGAAGGGCTGCCGTAGGTCGAGGTATTCCGCCTCGTTCACGGCCCCGTCGTTGCGGATGAACCACCGCGGCGTCGCCGCCGCCAGCGTGTTTTTGAGGATGGCGTTGTTCATGAGGTCGATCTGCTCCTGGGCGCTGCGGCAGAGGGCGATGTAGCCGAAGCCCGCCGGGCTCCCCTCCTGCGGGAACAGCACGTCGAACACAAAGGGGTATTTTCCGTGGTCATACCACCCGTTTTCGTAAGGAATCTGAACATTTTCACCGGATTCCAGGGCCGCCGCCGCCTCATTCTCGCTGGAGAACAGCAGCGCGCCCTCGCAGAATTTCGCGTAGTGCAGCACCGTCCGCCCGCCCCGGCGGCGCTTGTAGTACCAGTCCACGACCACGGCCTTGCCCGACGTATCCACGGTGTCGTCGTAGAGGTAGCGCGCCTGGCCAAGCCCGCTGCCGCCGAGACGGCCCCGGAGCTGCGGGTATTCCGCCTCCAGCAGGTCCTTGTCCCGCAGCTCGGTGCAGAACACGTTTCGTGACTTCTGGAGGTCGGTCACGCCGGGCTCCCAGAAGAGGTTCAGGAGGTCGACGCGACGGATCGTGACGTCGCCCAGCCCGCCGAGCCGCCCCGGGTCCCAGAAGATGCCCTTGCAGCTGGCCCCGTGCTTGAGCTTGTACCACCAGCAGTCGGACCAGACCTTCTCGTAATCGCACCCGTCGAGGACCACGGGCAGGATGTCCGAGAGGACCGCCGCCTCGTCCCGGTCCCCCGGCTCCCGGGGCAGGCACAGCCCCTCGGGGTAGGCGTCCATGGCGTCGGCGTGCTTGGCGAGGCACACGTTGACGAGCCAGCCGGACACGGGCCGCGGGTCGCCGTCGCCGCCGTGGCCCGTGGCCTCCCAGTGGCGCAGCTTCCACCACTGCTCGCCGTCGATGATGCGCCGCTCGAGGGTCTGCTTGCCGCGCCGGTAGGCGCGCAGGGTCTCCCCGGCCCGCCGGACCTCCTCCGGGCCGATGGGCAATCGTTTTTCTTCCATATCATTCATCCTTTCCGTATATTTTATCAGTTCAGGCCGCGCTGATTCAGCGGATCGTCGCCCCGCGGGACCGTCTCCTCGGGCCGCCGCGGCGAGATGGGCAGGTCCATGAGCACGTAGCGGCACTCGTCGTAGATGTGGTCCTCCTGGGTCGTGTCCACGTCCTCGACGTTCCTCTGGTCATAGCATAGGCTGGGGATCGTGCGGATAAAGTGGCGGCAGGTGTCGAAGACCTGGAAGCGGCAGTCACCATCCGTGTCAAAGGCCAGCCGGTAGTGGAGCTGCATCTTGCCCGCGAGGCGGTGGTTGTCGCCCTTGTGCCAGAGCACGTAGTTCGGGTGCTGGCTCATGAGATTTGCGATGGACGCGCCGCGGCTCTCGTCAAAAATGGACGGATCGGCCACGCCGATGATGTCGCGGCCCCTTAAATTCGGGTCCTCGGCCTCGATCCGGCGGATCTCCGCCGCGATGGACACGGCGTCCATCTGCACGCCCTGGTTCGGGCGGCCCGTGCAGCCGTAATATTCGCGGATGCGGTAGAGCTTCCCGCGCTCGTCGGCGGTGTACCAGCCCACGGAGAAGGGCCGCGCGTAGCCGAAATCGAAGCCGCGCCAGATGCGCCAGTGCCGCGGGATGCGGAAGGGCGACACGACGTGTGTCCACAGCCCGTCCTCATAGTGCTTCGGGTCGTTGCGCCATTCGCGGAACACCTGGCCGTCGAAGGCGTCCCAGGAGCCGTAGAGGAGGCTGCGCCGCTCCGCCTCGGGCAGCATGGCCAGGGAGGCGAGGTAGTTCGGGTCCCTTCGCAGCAGCTCCGGATTGTCGAAGACCGTGGCCGGTATAAATATCCGGCTCCGCTGCATGGTCCGCGGCCCGTCCGGGGTGTCCACGGTCAGCTCCTCGACGATGGGCGTCATGGGCGGCGCGGGGGTCAGGAACCGGGCCTTGACCCAGCCGTGGCCGATGCCGCCGGGGTTGGCGGTGGCGCGGATGTAGACCCGGGTCCCCGGCCCGCCGGGCCGGTTGCGCGAAAAGAGGTAGGAATATTCCTCCCAGGTGAAGTGGGTCAGCTCGTCGAAGCCGATGAAATCGAAGCGCCGCCCCTGGTACTGGAACCGGTCCTCGGGGTGCTGCATGGCGCCGAAGGCGATCTGCGCGCCGGACGGGAAGACCCAGGTCCGCTCGGTCTTGAGGAACCGCGCGCCGGGGAAGGCGGCGGGGTAGAGCTGCCGCGACCGGTCGATGAGCTCCGCCAGCTGCGGGTAGGTCTTGCGGAAGAGGATGGCGCGGTAATGCGGGATGCGGACCTGCCGCAGCGCTTCGGTGAGCAGCGCGTCGGACTTCCCGCCCCCCGCCGCGCCGCCGTAGAGCACCTCGTACTCGTCCCGCGCCTGGAACAGCCGCTGCCGCTCCTGCGGCGACCAGAGCGTCACCGGCTCCACTTTTTTCGTCGTTTCGCTCAAATTTTTACCTCCTTTTTGTGGATATAGATGAATTTGAAGCCTGATTCGCAGATGGGGTGCGGCGCGCCCCTTGGCTCTCCCTCCGGGAGCGCTGTCACCGAAGGTGACTGAGAGGGCTTGCGCCGCTGCCCGTTCACCACCCGGCCCCGCGTCTCCACCCCGCCCCTTGTTTCAGTACAAACCAGACTTGCGCCGACTTTTCGTCGAAATGCGGCCCACGATAGGAGAAAACCCGCAAGCGAGTTTTCTCCACCCGTGTTCCGATTTCTCCTCTCCCCACGCGGCAGGCCGCGCGGGGGCCCCTAAAAAAGCGGAGTATTGAAGGCGGAAGCGGCCAGGATTCGTAGGGGCCCGGGTGAATCCGTACACGGGTAATTGTCACGGACGCGTCCCCCGGGCCCTTTTCATCAGGGCCCGGGATGCGCCTTTTTTCTCCATACTTTTTTGGCGCAACAAAAAAGTATGGCCGCCGGAGGGCACTCCCTTGAAAAGGGAAAGCGTGGATTTGCGCCGCCCGCGGCGCAAAAGCGGAAAGCTATTTGAATTAGATATTTTCTTCCTTTCTGCACGTTTGTCCTAGCTGGCCCAAAGCCAGCGACCTGGTCATGCCTCCGGCGGCCTACTTTCTGTTCGTGCACAGAAAGCACGCAAAGAGGCGCGCCCCCTTGCCTCTCCCTCTGGGAGAGGTGGCCGAGCGAAGCGAGG
>CALICR010000157.1 GCA_938049125.1 uncultured Clostridia bacterium | reverse complement strand
TGCACAATAATCATGAAGACAATGTGCTTAACGCTTAGAAATTTCTTGGGTTCAGACATTTCATTTTCTCCTTTTCTGTTTTTTGTTTCGCAGGCTGTCGGAGCCTGGGCGCCTCCCGCGGACGGAAAGCGGCTGATTTTCACCCCGCACGCTTGTGTGGATTCCCCCACCCGAGGCGAGGCTCTCATAAGGCTGCCGCCGTCCTGTCGTCCCTCCAATCCGTGAAAGTTCTCCCGGGGCGCGCCTCAGCCCTTTGCCGAGACGCCCGCCGCCTTCATGGCGTCCCGCAGGCCAAGCACGTGCTTGCCGCGGACGCCAACCATGCCCTCTGCGTGGTCCAGGGAGCTGAGGATCGCCTCCTCCACCGCCTCGACCGCCGCCTCGAACACATCGTCCATCCGATCGTCCCGGAGCATTTTCGTCTCCAGCACCGCCGCCTCCCCGAAGTGGGGCACGCGGTTTGCCGTCGTAAAGGCCAGGGCGATGTCGCCGCTGCCGTTGCCGAGGAAGGAGCCGACCCGGCCCAGAGCCGCCGCGGACCGCCGCGCCGTCCGCCGGAGCTGCCGCTCGTTCAGGGGCAGGTCCGTGGCGAGGATTATAATGATGGAGCCCTGCTCCGGCTTCTCGCCGCAGCGCTGGCGCAGCCCCTCGGCGATCTCGCGGCCCACATGGCGGCCGCCGATGACGAGGTTGCCCGCCATGCCGAAGTTGCTCATGACCAGCGCGCCGACGGTGTACGGCCTCCCGTCCAGCGGGACGAGCCGGGAGGCGGAGCCGATGCCGCCCTTGAGGCCCATGCACACCATGCCGGTGCCGCCGCCCACGGCGCCCTCCTCGAACACGCGGTCCGCGGCACAGATGGCCCGGCGCACGTCATCCTCGGTGAGGTGGCAGCCGCGGATGTCGTTCAGCTCTCCGTCGTTGCACTCCAGCACAAGGCTGTTGACGGTGCCCGTGGTGACGCCGATCTCGGGATTTTCCTCCGTGGCCCTGCGGACCAGGGCGCAGAGCGCCGTACCGACGGCGAAGGTGTTCGTCAGGAGAATGGGCGATTCGATGGTGCCCAGCTCCTCGACCTGGATGAGGCCCGCGCTCTTCCCGAAGCCGTTGAGCACCGCAGCCCCTGCCAGGCATTTGTCGCGGAACAGGTTCCCGCCGTGGGGCAGGATGGCCGTGCAGCCGGTGTGGATGCCCTGCGCCGGGTCCGACCGCGTCGTGTGGCCCACGAGCACGCCGGGAACATCCGTGATGAGGTTCCGCGGTCCGCGCTGCCATTTGTGATAGAGCTCAAATTCAAAATTCTGACCAAGTCCCATGGCTGATTCCTCGTTTCCGTTGCTTGCGCTGCCCGGCTGCGCTGCGTGACCCCTGCGGCGGCCGCGCTCGCGTCCCGGACAGGTACTGCCTTTATATAAAAGCAAATTCTGTGCCAATTCTGCGCTTTTTTTGAAAAAAAGAAAAAATTTTTTTTGAAGTGCCAAAAAGCCCAGGAAATCCGGGCTTTTTTCGTTCCGGCCCCGTCCGCCGGGCCTTGACAAACGGACCGGAAGCCGGTATGATTCGGTTAAAAGAACTGGATGAAACCGGATAAATCCGGATTTATACGAAAAATGGGAGGCCCCGCCATGAAGACACTGACGCTGGTTTTTCAGAACCCGGACACACCCCAGGTCATCGAGCTGATGCGCCGCACCTTTGAGGAGGTCTTCCTCCACAGTGTCCGGGTGGAGGTCTGCTACATGGACCGCATCGGCGAAGCGGAGCGGCTCCGGGCCGATGCACTGGTGGTGAACCGCACCGTGTCCCTGCTGGCCCTGCGGCCCCATGCGTCCTCGTTCCGGAACGTGGTGTTCATGACGCGAAGCATCCGGAAGAAGTACCTCAGCGACATTCTGGCCATCCCCGCCGGCACGGACGTGCTGCTGGTCAACGACACGCCGGACAGCGCCCGGGAGATGATCGAGACGCTCTACGAGCTGGGCATCGGCCACCTGAACCTCATCCCCTTTGAGCCGGACCGGGAGGCGCGGGGCGACTACCGCAGCATTCAGTACGCCATCACGCCCAACGAGCCCCAGCTCGTGCCCGCCCGCATCCCCCATGTGCTGAACACGGAGTACCGCGTCGTGGGCTTTGACACCATGGTCAATGCGGCGGCAGTGCTGAATCTCACCTCGGACCGCATCGCCAGCAGCCTCATCCGCTACATCTCCGGCATCGTGGAGCCGCTGCATGGCTACCGCACCGGCTACTTCAACAGCTTCCTCAAGGAGCGTCTGCTCAACGAGTACGTCTACGACGCTGCCTCGGCCATCCTTGCCGCGGACCCGGCGGGGCGCATCATCTACCACAATCGCCGGGCGGCAGAGCTCTTCGGCCTGGACGGAGAGGCGTCCCGAACGGCCCAGAGCTGCCTGCCGCCGGAGCTGTGGGCGCTGCTCACCTCGAAGCCGGAGCTGCGCCGCTGCCCCGTGAGCCTCGATGCCGGGGATTTCCTCGTGCGCAAATCCACCATCACCGTGGGGGAGGAGCGCCTCGGCTGCCTCGTGTCGCTCCAGGACGAGATCACGCTGCGCGGCGACGAGGCCGCCTTCAACCGCCGTCTGCGGGAGAAGGGCTTCTACGCGAAGCACACCTTCTCGGACATCCTCCACCGCTCCGCCAGCATGGAGAAGTGCATCGCCCTGGCGAAAAAGGCGGCGGAGACCGAGTACACCCTCCTCATCGAGGGCGAGAGCGGCACGGGCAAGGAGCTGTTTGCCCAGGCCATCCACAACGCCTCGCCCCGGCGGGACCAGCCCTTCATCGCCGTGAACTGCGCGGCCATTTCCGAATCGCTGCTGGAGTCGGAGCTGTTCGGCTACGAGGAGGGCGCCTTCACCGGCGCAAGGAAAAAGGGCCGCCGGGGCTACTTTGAGCTGGCGGACCGGGGCACCATCTTCCTCGACGAGATCGGCGACATCTCGCCGCGGCTCCAGTTGGGCCTGCTGCGCGTGCTCCAGGAGAAGCAGGTCATGCGCGTGGGCAGCGACCGCATCGTGAGCATCGACGTCCGGGTCGTGGCCGCCACGAACAGGGACCTCTGGCATGAGATGGAGCTGGGCCGCTTCCGGCGGGACCTCTTCTTCCGCCTGCACGCCATCTCCATTCTGCTCCCGCCGCTGCGGGACCGGCGGGAGGACATCCCCGCCCTGTTCCGGGACTTCATGGGCAAGGAATTTTACCGGGTCACGCCGGAGCAGCTTGCCGCGCTGCGGCGCTACGACTGGCCCGGCAACATCCGGGAGCTGGAAAACTGCGCCCTCTACTATAAAGCCATGGGTGAGCCGCCCCAGTGGCTCTCGGCGCCGGAGACCGGGGACCGGCCCTCGGCGGAGCCGGACGGCGCAAACCTGCGCCTGGCGGTGCTGCGTGCCGCGGCGGCGGGGGAGAGCGCCGGAAGCGGCGCGGGCCGGGAACGGCTGCTGCACGCGCTCCGGGACGAGGGCCTGCGCCTCAGCGACGCGGCGCTCCGGAAGCTGCTGCGGGCGCTTTCGGACGAGGGCCTGCTCACCGTCGGCAGCGGCCGCCAGGGCACCCGCCTCACCGACGCGGGCCGCCGCGCCCTGCACCGCGCCGCCCCGCCGCACGGCTGAGACCCGGAGGGTCCGGGGAAAAACAGCCCCCGCGGAGCATTCTGACTTTGCGGGGGCTGTCTCTGTCTTGGGAACGGTGCGCTCAGCTGCCGGCGTTCCGGCGCTGGGCGGCGGAGGGAATGCCGAGCTGGGCCCGGTATTTTGCCACGGTGCGGCGCGAGACCTCGAGGCCCGCGGCGCAGAGCGCCAGCCGCAGCGCCTCGTCGCTGAGCGGCGCCGCCGGGTCCTCCCGGGACACAAACCAGGCGAGCTTCTGCCGTACCGTCTCGCCGGAGACGGAGCCGCCCGCCGCCGCCGGGGCCGGGAAGAACGTCCGGAGCGGCACGCTCCGCCCCCGGACCTCCAGCAGCTTCTCGTTGACGGCCCGGCTCACCGTGGACACGCTGACGCCCAGCCGCTCCGCCATCTCGCCCATGGGGAGAGGCCGGAGCGTACCGCCGCGGAAGTAGTCGCCCTGCAAGTCGCCCAGCGCCGCCAGCAGCGCCGTGAGCGTGTCCCGCCGGGCCCGGAGTGCGCCGGTCAGCGCGTTCGCCTCCGCCAGCTTTTCCCGCACATAGGTCCGGACCTGCGCGTCGCCGCCGGACTGGAGCGCCGCCGCATAGTCCCGGTCCACGGTAAGCCGGGGCAGGGCGCGCTCGTTCAGCTCCATGACAACGGTCCCTCCCTCCAGGCGGACCGTGGCGTCCGGCACCGCGTACTGGGGCAGCGCCGCCGTGCCGAAGCCCCCGGCGGGGATGGGGTTCAGCGCCGCAATGGCCGCCGCCGCCCGGCGGATCTCCGCCTCACCGGCGTGGAACCGGCGGCTCATCCCCGCATAGTCCTTCGCTGCCAGGGCCTCCAGCCCCTCCCGGGCCATGCGGACCGTCAGGGCATTGAAGTCTGCGCCCCGGGCCAGCTGGAGGATGAGACACTCCGTCAGATCCCGCGCGCCGACGCCCGGCGGGTCCAGCATCTGGATGGCGAAGAGCGCCTGCTCCAGCTCCGCCGCCGGGCAGCCCTGCTCCGCCGCCAGCTCCTCCAGGGGGATCGTCAGATAGCCCCGCTCGTCCAGACAGTCCACAAGGTAGAGGCACAGCCGCAGAAACGGCCCCGGCTCCAGCAGCCGCGACTGCCGCAGCTGGGCCGCCAGGTGCTCCGCGAAGGTCTCCTGGCACGCCCCGGCCAGATTTTCGAGGGAATTCCCGTCCCCTCCGCCGGGCAGCGTGTCCCAGCGGAAGGCCTCCCGCACCGCCGTGCCCGGCCCCGCCGGGAGCGTCTCCGGCGCGGGCAGCTCCACCTCCAGCAGCGGGTTCGAGAGCGCCGCGTCCTGAAGCCGCGCCGCCAGCTCGCAGACGGGCAGCTGCAAAAGCTCCAGCGACTGCCGCATGGCCGCCGTCATACTGAGCCTCTGGCTTTGCTTCTGGGTCAGCTCCACGCTGCACGCCTCCTTTTTTATGGCTTCTGTTCATTCTTTTGTCATAGTTCGGTGTTATGCTACCAGGCCCGGGGAGGCTCAGAGCGTCACCGTCACCGCGTCTCCCAGGGAGACCGGCCCGCCGAGGCGGACCGCCGCGGCCTGCCCGCCGCGGACCACGGTCTCCGTGCGGATGACGCCGCCGGGCTGGCGCAGCGTCAGGCGGCGCACGCCGTCAGGCTTATCCGCCGCCTCGCAGCAGGCCGCCGCCGTGGACCCGGAGGCGCAGCTCCGCTCCCAGTAGAGCGTGTCCGTGCCGCAGACGTAGACCGCCGGGCGCATCCGGTCCCCTTCGAGGAACATCAGTCCCGCCGCGGGCCGTTCAAAGCGCGCCGCCAGCTCCGGCAGCAGCCGCGCCGTCTCCGCCTCGCCGAGGGGCGCGCGGGCCGCCGCCACGTGGACGATGCCCTCGAACACCACCGCCGTCGCCGGGTGCCCGGCCACGGAGACCGCCTCCAGCCGCTCGGGCCGGGGCA
>CALICR010000156.1 GCA_938049125.1 uncultured Clostridia bacterium | reverse complement strand
TCCTGGACGCATAGTCCACCTTGCCGGTCCCCTTCTCCATCTCTTCCACCCGCGCCAGCTGCTGCTCCAGCAGCGCACGGAAATGGGCGCACGCCCGATCCAGATCGTTCATTTGCCATTCTCCTTTGTGTAGTTCAGCAGACCGCCGGCCTTGAGGATCGCGCGCTGGCGCTCCGTCAGGGTGCAGCAGGCCGAAAATGCGATGTGCTTCGTCTCGTCCGTCACGGTGATGCTGCCGCGGTCCATGCCCACGGAGAGATCCGAGAGCGTCAGGACGTCGTCCTGGCCGATGCGGTCATAATCAGCCGGGTCCGCGAAGGTCAGGGGCAGGATGCCCGCGTTGATGAGGTTCGCCACGTGGATGCGCGCGAAGCTCTTGGCCAGCACGCAGCGGATGCCGAGGTACATGGGCACCAGCGCGGCGTGCTCCCGGGAGGAGCCCTGGCCGTAGTTGCTGCCGCCGACGATCATGCCGTCGCCCGCCGCCTTGGCCCGCTCCGGGAACGTGGGGTCGCAGACCTCAAAGCAGAACTTTGAGAGGTACGGAATGTTGGACCGGTAGGGCAGAATCTTCGCGCCCGCGGGCATGATATGGTCCGTGGTGATGTTGTCGCCGACCTTGAGGACCAGCTTCGCCGTCAGGGCGTCGCCGAAGGGCTTGCTCTTCGGGAATTCCTTGATGTTGGGGCCGCGCAGGACCTCCACTGCGTCCGCCTCCTCCGCCGGGGCCGGGGCCAGCACGGCGGTGTCGTCGATGCGGAAGGAAGCCGGCATGGTGACGGCGGGCATCTCGCCCAGGAGCCGCGGGTCCGTGATCTCGCCGGTCAGGGCCGCCGCTACGGCGGTCTCCGGGGAGACGAGATAGACCTTCGCATCCCGGGTGCCGCTGCGGCCTTCAAAGTTGCGGTTGAAGGTCCGGAGGCTGACGCCGCCGGAGTTCGGCGAGAAGCCCATGCCGATGCAGGGGCCGCAGGCGCACTCCAGCAGCCGCGCACCGCTGGCGAGGATATCCGTCAGCGCGCCGCAGTCCGCCAGCATGGTGAGCACCTGCTTTGAGCCGGGCGACACGGAAACACTGACGCTCGGGGAGACCTGCTTGCCCTTCAGCAGCGCCGCCACCTTCAGCATGTCGTAGAGCGAGGAGTTTGTGCAGGAGCCGATGCAGACCTGGTCCACCTTCGTGCCCTTCAGGCTGCTGACGGGCACCACCTTGTCCGGGCTGTGGGGACAGGCGATCATGGGCTCCAGCTTGGAGAGGTCGATGTCGATGACGCGGTCATAGACGGCGTCGGGGTCGCTTTCGAGGGGCGTGAAGTCCGCCTCGCGGCCCTCGGCGGCCAGGAATTTCCGGGTCACCTCGTCCGAGGGGAAGATGGAGGTCGTCGCGCCCAGCTCCGTGCCCATGTTCGTGATGGTGGCGCGCTCCGGGACGGACAGGTCCGCGATGCCCTCGCCGCCCCACTCGATGATGGCACCGACACCGCCCTTGACCGAGAGGATGCGCAGCAGCTCCAGGCTCACGTCCTTCGCCGTCACAAAGGGGCGCAGCTTTCCGTTTAGGTTGACCTTAAACATCTTCGGCATGGTGATGTAATAGGCGCCGCCCCCCATGGCAACGGCCACATCCAGGCCGCCTGCTCCGAAGGCAAGCATCCCGATGCCGCCGCCGGTGGGCGTGTGGCTGTCGGAGCCGATGAGCGTCTTGCCGGGCTTGCCGAAGCGCTCCAGGTGGACCTGGTGGCAGATGCCGTTGCCGGGCCGGGAGAACCAGATGCCGTGCTTCTTCGTCACGGTCTGGAGGTAGCGGTGGTCATCGGCGTTCTCGAAGCCCGACTGGAGCGTATTGTGGTCCACATAGGCCACGCTGCGCTCCGTCCGAACCCGTGGGATGCCCATGGTCTCAAATTCCAGGTAGGCCATGGTGCCCGTGGCGTCCTGGGTCAGCGTCTGGTCGATCTTTAAGGCCACCTCGCTGCCCGGCGTCATGTCGCCGTGGACCAGGTGCGCCGCAATGATCTTCTGTGCGATCGTCTTACCCATTTTCCTTCACCCTTTCCAGCATGCTCTGCTTGGCATGTGCAATGTGCTCGGTGGTCAGCCGCTCCGCCAGCTCCGCGTCCCCAGCACAGATGGCGTCGAAGATCTTCCGGTGCTCAATGACGACCTGGGCCGTCCGGTTTTTATCCTCAATGGAGGCCTTGCGGTAGCGCTGGGTCTTGCGGTGCAGCGGCAGCAGCGTGTCCGCGATGACGGTGCGCTTGCTGAGGCGGCAGATCAGCGCGTGGAACTGGTCATCCATCTCCCGCATATGGTCCGTATCCCGCTTTGTATAGTAGAATTCCTGGAGATCCACCACGTGGCGCAGCTCCTGGAGCCCCTCCTCGGTCATGTTCTTCGTGGCGTAATAGGTCGCCAGGCCCTCAACGCGGAGGCGGATGTTCAGAATGTCCGTCAGATCCTCCTTCGTGATGCCAAGGACCACGGAGCCCTTGCCTGTGTCCTCGATGAGGCGCTCCTGCTCCAGGCGGCGCAGGGCCTCGCGGATGGGCGTCCGGCTCACGCCGAGCTGCTCCACCAGCTTCAGTTCCGTCAGAATCTCACCGCGGGGATAGACGCCGAAGATGATGTCGTTTTCCAGTTTTTCAAAGACCTTGTCCGCCAGGGAGGTGCTCTTGAATGACGTCATATTGCTCTCCTCCTCTCAGATTGCCGGGAAGCGGCCCGGGGCCAGGGCGGCAATCTTCTGCTCCAGCTCCTTGTTGGAGATGACGGTCTGGCGGCCGTCCTCGTACTCCTTGTCCACCCACTCCTTCAGGGCCACCACCAGCGGGTCGTGCTTTTCCACCCTCTGCTCACCACTGAGGCGGTAGGTGCCGTTCAGCCAGTAGGCAATGCCCGCCAGTCCGGAGGTCTTGCCCACTTGGACCGTAGCCGGGCGATTCAACAGCTTCTTCGTGTCGAAGATATTGTAGATTTCCTCGTCCTTCAGCAGGCCATCGGCGTGGATGCCCGCCTTGGTGACGTTGAAGTTCCGGCCCACAAAGGGTGTCATGACCGGGATATCATAGCCGATCCCGTGGCTGAAATAGTCGGCGATCTCCGTGATGACCGTCGGGTCCATGCCGTCCATGGAGCCGCGGAGCGACGCATACTCGAAGACCATTGCCTCCAGGGGGATGTTGCCCGTGCGCTCGCCGATGCCGAGCAGCGAGCAGTTGACGGCGCTGGCGCCGTAGAGCCAGGCCGTGGAGGCATTGACGACAGCCTTGTAGAAGTCGTTGTGGCCATGCCACTCCAGGTGCTCGCTGGGCACATCGGAGTAGTGCTGGAGTCCGTAGATGATACCGGCCACGCTGCGGGGCAGCGCCGCCTCGGTGTAGGGAATGCCGTAACCCATGGTATCGCAGGCGCGGATCTTCACGGGAATACCGGCCTGCTGGGAGAGCTTCTGGAGCTCATTGACGAAGGGTACCACGAAGCCGTAGAAGTCTGCCCGGGTGATGTCCTCCAGGTGGCAGCGCGGAACCACGCCCGCCTCAAAGGCGTCGGACACGGTGGCGAGGTAGTGCTCCAGGGCCTGGCGGCGCGTCATCTTCATCTTCTTGAAGATGTGGTAGTCGCTGCAGCTCACGAGGATGCCCGTCTCCTTGATGCCGAGGTCGCGGACCAGGCGGAAGTCCTCCTTGCTGGCGCGGATCCAGCTGGTGATCTCCGGGAACTGGAGTCCCAGCTCCATGCACTTCTCCACGGCCTCGCGGTCCTTCTTGCTGTAGATGAAGAACTCGGTCTGGCGGATGATGCCATAGGGGCCGCCGAGCTTGGAGAGGAGCTTGTAGATGTTGACGATCTGCTCCACGCTATAGGGCTCCACGGACTGCTGGCCGTCCCGGAGGGAGGTGTCGGTGATCCAGATCTCCTCGGGCATGTTCATCGGGACGCGGCGGTGGTTGAAGGCCACCTTCGGCACCGACTCGTAATCGTAGATATCACGCTGCAAATTCGGCTCCGCGACGTCCTGTAAGGAGTATTTATAGGAATTTTTCTCCAGAAGGTTGGTTTTGCTGGAAATTTCAAGCATGGCGCGTCCACCCTTTCGTATCTTCGTATCGTTGCGTCCTTGTTTCCACGAATCATTGTATACAATTATACACATGCGTTCCACCTTGTCAAGTCCCCCGCCCCGGTTTTTTCAAAAATTTCAAAAAAGCGGCAAAAAGGCAGAGGCCCTGCGGGCCTCTGCCTTTTCGATCTTCAATCAGCTGTTGATGAATTCCTCCAGCGCCGGGAGGTTTGTGCTCCAGTCGACGGAGTACATCTCCGCGCCGTACTTGTAGATGATGCCGATATAGCTCTCGCCGGCCTCGTTCTCGATGGGCAGCATCCGCTGGTCCACGGGGTAGGAGGCGTACTCCGGCACGTTGACCAGCTCGCCGAGGATCTCGGTGTTGGTCATGTCAGTGGTCAGGGCCGGGAGGAGGGCGTTGGCCAGGTCGTTGAGCTGGGTGACGCTCAGGGCGCCGACGCTGTGGATCAGCGCCTCGATGACGTCTCTCTGGCGATGGGTGCGCTTGAAGTCGTTGTCAAGCTTCCGGCAGCGGGCATAGGACAGGGCCTGCTCGCCGTTGAGGTACACCGTGCCCGCGTAGGCGCCGTCGTAGCCCACATCGTGGTTGACGTAATTGGCCTCGGCGCTGGTGAGGGTGATGGGCACGCCGCCGACGGCGTCCACCACCTGCTCAAAAGAGCTGAAATCCACGGTGACATAATGGTCGATATGGATCTTAAAGTTGTTCTCGATGGTCTCCATCAGCAGCTCCGGCCCGCCCCAAGCGTAGGCCCAGTTCAGCATACCGTCGCTGTGGCCGCTGCCCTCGGGCATGATGACATAGATGGCGCGCATCAGGGACGTCAGGTGGATCTTCTTCGTCTCCTTGTTCAGGGTGACGATGATCATGCTGTCCGAGTTGCCGTAGCTGCTCTTATCCCGGCGGTCGCTGCCGATCAGCAGATAGTTGACGATGTGCTCACCGGACTCCAGCAGCGGCTGGTCCTTGACCTGCTCGTACTTCTTCCAGATGCTGTTGATCTCGTCCGTGGAGTCGGCCTGATCCGTAACCTCCTCACCCTTTAAGAGGTCGGCGATGTTCAGGGACTGGTCGCCGGTGAAGGTGTCGCGGTTGATCTTGCCCAGCATATGGTTCGCGTAGACCAGCGCCGCGCCGACCAGGAGCACCACCACCAGCAGGAGAATCAGCACCACGCGGACCGGCGTGGACATCTTAGACTTTTTCTTCTTCCGGGGGGCCGCGTGGGCGTCCTCATAGACGGGCTGCGCCGGGCGCTCCGGCTTCCGGGCCGCTCTGGGCTCGCCGGACCGGGCGGACTCCTCCGCATGGCGCGGGGCCGCGCCGCGTTCGAATTTTCCCTTATATCTTCCCATAGTCTCCTCGCCCGGATGCCGGGCTCTCATCCTTTCTGCCGTCGATTTCCAGGAGGACCTCCGGATAGCTGCGGATCAGCGTCAGGGGCGGCAGCTCCGGCGCATAGCGCGCGATGCTCCGCTCCGCCTTTCTGCGGATGCCGTTCTTTTCCGAGAGGTCGAACGGAATGTGGTTCACAAAGATACGCCGGGGGGCCAACTCTGAGAGCAGCGCCCGGATCTCCGCCTTGCCAAGGTACACCGGGTTCACAAATACATACGCGGGACGCACGCCGCCCAGCACCTGCCGGTGCAGCGCTGCATCCGGCACCGCGTCGCCCGCGAAGTAAACGGTCTCGTCCCCGGCGCGGACCAGCAGCGAGAAGTGCCGGACCGCCGCGAGGGTCTGGGGCATATGCGGCGTCTCACAATAAGAGACGGAAAACGGGCCGCAGCGGATGCAGCCGGAGGAAAAAGTTTTTTCATTCGGCAGAAAAAAGGGGCATTCCGGGTGTTTCTGCCGCAGCAGGGCCGTCCGTTCCTCGTCGCAGTGGTCCGGGTGGCGATGGGTGAACACCGCGCCGCAAAGGCGGCCGTAGGCCCCCTCCCCCGCCAGCATCCGCCGGAACTCCGCCCCGGGGAGGCCCGTAAAGCCCTCAAAATCCCGGGCGACGCCGTCCACCAGCAGAGCGCTTTCGCCGTATTCCACCAAGACCCCTGCATTGCAGAGCGCCGTCAGTCTGAGCAAGCCAGCCACCTCGACCGTAAATGATTTGTAATTTTACCACATTCTCTCAAAAATTGCAAGTTTTTCCTTCAATTTGTGCCGTTTAAGTCCTCGATGCAGGCGCTGAGCACCTGTCCGGCGATGGGGGCCGCCGTCTGGGAGCCGTAGCCGCCCTCCTCCACCACCACGATAAAGGCCAGCGGATAGCGGTCGTCCTGGACGAAGCCCGCGAACATGGCGTTGGGGGCCGCGCCCTCCCGAATTTCCGCGGTGCCGGATTTGGCGCAGACGCGCACGTCCGGGAACAGCCCCGTGCCGTAGCTGTTGACCACGTTGTCATGCATCATGTCTGCGACCTTCGCCGCCGTCGCAGCCTCGATGCCGCTGTCGAACGTCTCGCTCGACGCCTCGTACTTCACCGCATCTCCGGCGCGGATCTCCTGCATGAGGTGGGGCAGCGCGGCGCTGCCGCCGTTGGCGATGGAGCCGAGGAAGACCAGGTACTGGCAGGGGTTGATGAGGTCCGTATACTGGCCGATGCCGGACCAGGCCAGGCTCGGTGTCGAGGCCTCGCTGAGGTCAAAATTGCCTGCGGCGGTGCGGACGCCGTCCACGTCCAGCCGGGTCCGGATCCCGGCCTTTTCGGCATAGGCCTCCATCTGCTCCCTGCCCACCTCGCAGGTAATCTGGGCAAAGGCGATGTTGCAGGAGTTCGTCAGGGCCTCGCCCAGGGTCTGGGTCCCGTGGACGCCGGTGCAGGTGATGCGCTCGCCCTCCAGGACCGTTTCGCCCTCGCAGGTGAAGGTCTCATCTAAGATTCCGGGCACCTGCTCCAGGGCCGCCGCCGTGGTCAGCACCTTGAAGATGGAGCCGGGCGTGTAGGTCGCGCCGAAAAAGCGGTTGACATAGACGCCGTCGTAGGTGCCGGTCTCGTCGTGCTCGATGTCCGGCACGTTGTCCGGGTCGTAGCTGGGCGACGTCACGGCGCAGAGAATTTCGCCGGTCCTGTAGTTGTAGACGCCGACGGTGCCCTTCCGCCCGGCCAGGGCCGAGCAGGCCGCGGCCTGGGCCTTGGCGCTGAGGCTCAGCTCCGCCGTCCGCACCTCATCCTTGGTGTGGAACAAGCCCGTGATGACGTTGTAGCCCACCAGCTTGTCGGAGTAGTGGCCCAGCACCGGCGCTTCGATGTAGCCGTAGCGGTCGCCAAGCAGGTGGAGCGTGGATTCCCGGAGAATGAGGTCCTCCGAATAGGTCCGGTCGCCGGTGGAGTCCAGCAGCTGCACGCCGCTGCGGTCCGTCACGATGCCCGTGTTGGGGTTGACGCCGGTGTAGAGGTGCGGGCTGCCAGGGAAGGAGACCCAGTCCTCTGCCTTGATGAAATATTTGACAAAAAACGCCAGAAGCGCGGCGGCGATGAGCCCCGCCACCACCAGGAGCACCCATGCCCGTCTTGAAACTCTATTCATCGGCCTCTTGCTCCTTTCTGGAGGGCAGCTTGATGGCAAAGCTGGCGTTCTGCCGGGTGTCGGCGGCCTTGATGAAGCCGAGAAGCGCCCAGGACGCCATCATGCTGGAGCCGCCGTTGGAGACGAAGGGGAACGTCACGCCGGTCAGCGGCAGGAAATCCACGGTGCCGAAGACGTTCAGCGTCACCTGCATCATGAAGATGGCCACGGCGGCGCAGGCCCCGATGGTATAGAAGCTGCTGCGCGCCACGGTGACGGAGCGAACCACGAACACGGCCAACACCACCACCGCGAGGATCATCATCATGCCGATGAGAAGGCCCCACTCCTCGGAGATCAGGGCGAAGACAAGGTCCGTGTCCGAGGCGGCCACGTATTTGAGCCAGCCGCAGCCCGCGCCGAGGCCGAAGAGGCCGCCGGAGGCGATGCACATCATAGACCGCGTCTGCTGGTAGCCGCCGGACTCGGTGGCGTACTGCCACACGTGACCCCAGGCGGCGAAGCGCTTGAGGATATAGGGCCGGAATTTCACGGCGATGGTGGCCGCGAAGCCGGTGCCCGCGCAGATCAGCGCCAGGCCCGCGAAGCTGCCGGAACGCAGGAAGGCGATGACCAGGAAGGCCGCGAAGAAGATCAGTGCTGCGCCGAAGTCGCTGATGAGCACCAGGCAGCCGCAGATGAAGCCCGAGTAGAGGATAAACAGGACCAGGTTCCGCCTCGAGACGATCCGGTCCATGGTGGAGGCCCCGACGAAGACGAAGCACACCTTCACGATCTCCGAGGGCTGGAAGGACAGCGGGCCGATGAAGATCCAGTTCCGCGCGCCGTACTGCTCCCGGCCGAAGACCAGGTTGAAGAGCAGCAGCGCCACGCCGAGGCCCGCGGCAAGATACCGCACGCGCTTGGCCCGCTCCAGGCTCCGGAGGGACCAGCCCACGGCGAAGAAGAGCACGATGCCCAGCACGATGGCGACGATCTCCTTTTTCATGCCGCCGGGGTCCGCCGTGGCCAGCACGGAGACGCCCAGGGTACAGAGGAAGAAGGCGATGGTCTCCACCTCATAGCCCGTCCGGCGCATGGCACGGAAGACCAGGAAGATGAGCCATTCGAGCACCAGCAGCGCGCCGTAGCCCAGCAGGACGTTCTTCACGTCCGTGGGGCCGACGTTCAGCGTCATCTGGAGCATGGCAAGGATCTGGAACAGCGTCAGGAAGAAGAGCGTCGTGTCCGGCTTGATGCGGCTGCCGGGCTTGACGCGGTAGCTCTCCTGCTCCCGCTGCTCCTCTTTTGTCACCTTTTCGAGCCAGAGATCGACACCGCCGAGGGTGAAGGGCTGTTCAAAGTCGATGGCGCGGATGGAGACGGTCTCGCCGTCCACCTGAACGCCGCCCCGGGAGCCGACGTCGCTGATGCTCCAGCTGCCGTCGTCGTAGCGGGTGAGGACCGCATGGGAGCGGGAGATGGTGGGAAGATCGATGACGATGTCGCAGCCCTTGCTGCGGCCGATGGTGTTCTCCCAGTGGGTCACGGGCAGGCTGGCCTCGCCGCCGATGTTCAGCCAGGCCCAGATCTCCGGCTGCTTCCGGAACGTCAGCAGCGACTTGGCGCAGCGGTAGAGCACCAGGAAGGCCAGCACCGGGAACACGAAGCGCATCACCGAGAGAAAGCCGCCGGAGATGGCGGGGTCGTTGGCCAGCCGGCTCCCGATGGATTCGATCAGATTCAAGCGGGGGTTCCCCCTTTCGCACAGAGTTTTCCCGATTTTAGCACAATTCTCAAAAAAAATCAACCGAGGGCCGCTCCTGCCTTCAAAATGCAGCCGTTCCTGCAAAAAAGCGCCCCGGCCGCACCGGCCGGGACGCCTTGCTTCACTTCCAGAATTCCTTTTCCGCTTCCTCCAGCTCCGCTTCGGGAATGGCTTCCTCTTCCGGGGCAGGCTTGCCCGCCGTCATGGTCTCGAGGTCCGCGGTGCGGGTCATATGGTAATAGTAGGACGTGCTGACCGGCGCGCCCTTCTCCTCCAGCCTGCGCTCCACGGTCTCGCGCACCAGCATATAGATGACCGCGAAGACCGGTACGCCCAGCAGCATTCCGGCGAAGCCGAAGACGGCGCCGAAGACGGTGATGGACACCAGAATCCAGAAGCTGGGCAGGCCCACGGCGTCGCCGAGGATGCGGGGGCCGATGACGTTGCCGTCCAGCTGCTGGAGCGCGAAGACGAAGATGAGGAAGTAGAGCGCCTTCATGGGGTTGACCAGCACGATGAGCAGCGCCGAGGGTACCGCGCCGATGATGGGGCCGAAGAAGGGGATGACGTTGGTGACGCCGACGATGGTGGCCACCAGCGGCGGATAGGGCAGCTTCAGGATGCTCATGCCGATGTAGCAGAGCACGCCGATGATGAGGGAGTCGAGAATCTTGCCGCTGATGAAGCCGCTGAACATCTTGTTCGAGTGGGAGCAGACCTCCAGCAGCCGGTCCGCGCGGCTGCGCTTCATGGTGGCCACGACGATTTTTCTCGTCTGGGCCAGGAATTTCTCCTTGGAGAGCAGCATATAGATCGCCGCGACGACGCCGATCAGGACGTTCATCAGGCTCTTGATCACGGCGTAGACCTGGGTCGTGATATTGACGACCAGGGAGTCCATATTGTCGAGGATGGCGGTCTGAAACCAGCTCTCGACGCCCTCGAAAATTTTGTCATAGAGCGTGTTGATGATGCCCGCATAGTCCGGGTATTCGTGGGTGAGGCCCTCGACCCATTTCTGGGCCGTCTCATAGTACTGGGGCATATTGCTGACGATGCCGGTCACGCTCTCCACCAGGTTCGGCAGCAGCAGGGCGAAGAAACCGTACACCGCCGCAAGGCCCACGAGCATCGCCGCAATGACGCTGACGGCCCGGCCCAGCGTGTTGACATTCTTCTCCGGGACCTTCCACTTGCGCAGCAGCGGCTTCGTATACCGCTCCACGAACACCATCACCGGGTTCAGCACGTAGGCGAACACGATGCCGTAGATCACCGGAGAGAAAATTTGAAGCACCCGCTTACAGAGATTGAAAAAGCCGGGGAGATTGCTGACGATCACCCACAGGACAATGGCCACGATCACAACGCCGAGCAGCGTGAGTCCCCCGTAAAAATACTGCTGATTCCGCTTGAGCTTCATGCCTTCTCCCCCTCTGTCTCTACTTTTATAACGATACCACAGACGGCGGGTTCCGTCAAGAAATTCCTTCGGCGGCGCGCAGAAAGGCGATCTCGGCGGCATATCCCGGGAGATCGTTCGGCGTCTCCAGCACCATGGGCAGGCCATGGAGGGCCGGGTGGCGGACGATGCGTCGGAAGGCCTCGGCGCCGAGGCTCCCCTGCCCCAGCTTCTCGTGGCGGTCCTTGTGGCTCCCGAAGGGGTTCTTGCTGTCGTTGAGGTGCAGGGCCCTGAGGCGGGAGAGGCCGATGACGCGGTCGAATTCCGTGAGCACGCCGTCCAGGTCCCCGGCGATGTCGTAGCCCGCGTCATAGACGTGGCAGGTGTCCAGGCAGACACCCATGCGCGCCCCGGCATCCACCCGGTCTAAGATCTCCCGCAGTTCCTCGAAGCGGCCCCCGATCTCGGTGCCCTTGCCCGCCATGGTCTCAAGGAGCACCGTGGTCCGTCCGTCTGGCGTCAGGATGGCGTTCAGCGTTTCCGCGATGAGGGCAATGCCCGCCTCGGTGCCCTGGCCCACGTGGCTGCCCGGGTGGAAATTATAATAGTTCCCCGGCAGGACCTCCAGGCGCAGGAGGTCGTCCGCCATGGTCTCCCGGGCAAATTCCCGGGTGCGCGGCTCCGCGGAGCAGGGGTTGATGGTGTAGGGTGCGTGAGCGATCACCGGGCCGAAGCAATGTGCGCGCATCAGCGCCGCCAGCGCAGCGGCGTCCTCCGGGTCCAGGGCCTTGGCCCGGCCGCCCCGGGGATTCCGGGTAAAAAACTGAAAGGTATC
>CALICR010000155.1 GCA_938049125.1 uncultured Clostridia bacterium | reverse complement strand
CGAGCGCGAAGGGCGTCGCCTCCGGGTCCGTATGGGACTTGCCGGTCATGTACTTGACGCACTCATAGAGACCCGCGTAGCCGAGGGAGATGGTGGAGTAGCCGCCGTAGAGCAGCTTGTCAATGGGCTCGCCCTTCTTGAGACGGGCGCAGGCGCCGTACTGCCAGAGGATGGGGGCAGCGTCGGAGAGCGTGCCCTTGAGGCGGTTGTGGCGCTCCAGCAGCGCGCGGTGGCACAGCTCCAGGCGCTCGCTGAAAATTTCCCAGAATTTCGTGAGATTGCCGCCGGAGGACAGCGCCACATCGGGCAGGTTGATGGTCACGACGCCCTGGTTGAAGCGGCCGTAATACTTCGGCTCGTTCGTCTCCGGATCGACGTAGGGCGTGAGGAAGCTGCGGCAGCCCATGCAGGGATAGCAGTGGCCCTCGCCGTTCTTGTCCACCTTCAGCTCCAGCATCTTCTTTTCGGAGATGTAGTCCGGCACCATGCGCTTTGCGGTGCACTTTGCGGCGAGCTTTGTGAGGTACCAGTAGGGGGAGTCCTCGGTGATGTTGTCCTCCTCAAGGACGTAGATGAGCTTCGGGAATGCCGGCGTGACCCACACGCCCTGCTCATTCTTGACGCCCTGATAGCGCTGGGTCAGCGTCTCCTCGATGATGAGGGCGAGATCCCGCTTCTCCTGCTCGTTTTTCGCCTCGTTGAGGTACATGAACACGGTGATGAACGGCGCCTGGCCGTTGGTGGTCAGCAGCGTGACGACCTGATACTGGATGGTCTGGACGCCGCGCTGGATCTCCTCGCGCAGCCGCTTCTCGGCGACGGCGTTGACCTGCTCATCGGTGGCCTTCGCGCCGATGGCCTCGAATTCCTCGCGCACGGCGCGGCGCAGCTTCTGACGGCTGACCTCCACGAACGGGGCGAGGTGCGTCAGCGAAATGGACTGTCCGCCGTACTGGTTTGATGCGACCTGCGCCACGATCTGTGTTGCAATGTTGCAGGCGGTGGCGAAGGAGTGGGGCTTCTCGATGAGGGTGCCCGTGATGACGGTGCCGTTCTGGAGCATATCCTCGAGGTTGACGAGGTCGCAGTTGTGCATATGCTGGGCGTAGTAGTCCGAGTCGTGGAAGTGGATGATGCCCGCCTCATGCGCCTCGACGATGTCCTTGGGCAGCAGGATGCGGTTCGTGATGTCGCGGCTGACCTCGCCCGCCATATAGTCGCGCTGGGTGGAGTTGACCACGGGATTCTTGTTGGAATTTTCCTGCTTCGCTTCCTCGTTGTTGCACTCGATCAGGGTCAGAATCTTGTCGTCCGTGGTGTTGGCGCGGCGGACAAGGCTGCGGGTGTAGCGGTAGGTGATATATTCCTTGGCGACCTCAAATGCGCCGTGCGCCATGATCTGGTGCTCGACCAGATCCTGAATCTCCTCAACGGAGGGCGAGCGGTTCATTTTCTCGCACTGGAGCGTGACGGACTCGGCGATGCGCTGGATCTGCACCGGCGTCATCCGGGTGTTCTCCTCGACGGCCTGGTTGGCCTTGCCGATGGCCTGCACGATCTTTTCAATGTCAAAGGGCACTTCCGCGCCGTTGCGCTTGATGATTTTCATGGCGTTCCTCCCAGGCCTCCGATGCCGCGTGGGCACCGGTCCGCCGGACGCGCCGGCGGAAAGCCTTCTCTCTCGTGTAATGGGGCCCGCTGCTGACGGTGTACCTCCGTCCCGCAGCGGACAGGCCTATTATACACACGTGAGCCGGTCCTGTCAATATCTGGTGTAAAAAAACGGTGTGAAACACTAGATATAGTGTTTCACACCGGAGCGTCCACAAAAGAGCCTTATTCGGCGCGCCCGAGCCGGGCGAACCAGGGGAAGGTCAGCGGCCAGACGCAGCCCGCGAAGACCACCATGAGGCAGTAGCGCACCGCCGCCGCGGGGTAGACGGGCAGCACGGCGTTCAGCACGGGCTTCAGCCCGACGCGCACGCCGAGAATGAGCAGCAGGCCGAGGCCGACCTTGAGGAGCTGTGCCCACCAGACGGCCTCCACGGAGAAATGGAGCTTCTTTTCGTCGAAGGCGTGGGCGATGAGCAGGCCGATGAGGCAGCCGAGGAGCGTGTAGGCGTTCTTCGTGCCCTCGTAGAGGTGGTCCGGGTCCACGTCGGCGGGGAACCGGGCGAAGGTGACGTAGGCCCAGTAGCAGAGCGTCAGCACCAGCGCGCCGAGGAGCAGCCGGTCCAGGATGCGGGGGTTCCGCTCCGTGCGGCGGAGCAGGGGATAGAGGCCCGCGGCGATGGCCACGGCCAGCACGGCGGCCACGCCCACGTCCAGCGGCGTGTGGCAGCCGAGGTACATCCGGGAGAAGGGCACGAGCACCAGCAGCACCGCCGCGGCGATGCGGACCCAGGTCCTCTTCGTCCAGAGCAGCAGGCACGTCATGGTGCCCACGATGTTCTGGGTGTGGCCCGAGGGGAAGGAGTAGCCCGTGGCCCCGGCCCGGGCGGCCTCCACCAGCGTCAGACTGGGGTCCAGCACCCAGGGGCGCGGGATGCGGAAGGCCAGCTTGAGCCACTGGGACACCACGGTCCCGAGGAAGCCGGTCAGCAGCAGGTAGTAGCCCTCGCGCTTGCTGATGCACCAGAACACCGTGAGCGCCAGGACCATGAAGAACAGCTCGTCGCCGCAGTAGGTAATGGCGGACAGGATCGCCGTCAGCACCGGCGTGCGGAGCTGCTCGAGCAGATGCAGAAAGCCCATGGGGATATCCCTCCCTTTCTCCGCCGGGCGGCGGACCCTCTCATTATAGCAGACGGCGGCGAAGATGAAAAGAGCCTTCTTGCCAATTCGGGAAAATGACGGTATACTAAAGAAAACGAGCTGCGCGCTTCGGCGGAAGCAGAGAAAAGGAGCGAATGCCATGTTTGAACCGAAGGACCGGGTCCGCTATGAGAAAAACCAGATCGTCAACGTCGTCTGCCAGCTTCGGTTCCCGACGATCCTCGCCATCAGCGCCCGGGAGCCGGCGGAGTTCCAGGAGGCGGTACGCGGGGACTATCCGGTCTACCAGCGCCGCATGGAGCGCCCCGCCGCCGCGCCTGGCGCGGCCCAGAGCACCGGGGAGACGCCGAACTACGCCTTCCGCACGGCCTCCGGCGACTGCGCCATCAACCTCACGAACCAATTCCTCGCGGTCAGCGCACCGCGCTACACGGACTGGGAGGCCTTTGCCCACCGGCTGGACCGGGCGGCGGCGGAGTTCTCCCGCATCTACCGGCCCGCGTTCTTCGAGCGGGTGGGTCTGCGCTACATCAACGCCTTCTCCCGGGCGGAGCTGGGACTGGAGGATCTGCGTTGGCGTGAGCTGATCCAGCCCGCCTTCTGCGGTCTGCTGGACGAGGAGGACACCCGGGACGAGGACTTCCTCCGCTGCGCCCAGGACGCGGAGATCAAGGCCCGGGGCGGCTGCCGCGTGAAGCTCCACGCCGGGCCGGGCCTCCTGCGCCGCGGCGAGGAGCGGGAGCAGACGCCGCGCTTCATCCTGGACCTCGACGTGTTCCTGCCGGGCCGGGTCGAGCTGCCCCACGTCACCGCCGCCCTTCAGACCGTCCATGAGAACGCCGTCCGCGTCTTCGAGAGCGCCGTCACAGACACCCTCCGCCGCGCCATGGAGCCGCGCTGAGGAAAACCGCGCCGAAACCCCGCCTCTTCGAAGAGAAGAGGCGGGGTTTCGGTCAGTCCTCGTCGGGAATTGGATCCCGGGCGGCGTCGATGCGGTCCTGATGGCGGAAGAAGAAGTAAAGTGCGACCTCCAGCAGGAGCAGCGGCGCGAAGACCATGGCGCTCGGCAGCAGCGAGACGTACCAGGGCGCGGAGTTCATCGCGTAGAGGCCCGGGTGGGTGCGGTAGTCCAGATAGAGCCAGACGGTATAGCCGAGGAACACGCCCAGCGTGGAGAGCATGGCGGTGACGGCCATCTGACTGCGGCGGCGCGGGCGTTTTTTCTGCATAGCGGGTCCTCCCAGATAAGGCGGATTCTGATATGTAATAAATGTATAAATTCAGGATACCACAGGCCCCGGAGCTTGTCAAGGACGGCCCTTGACAGCGGTGGAAAAGTCTGCTAAGTTATACAAGTATGATTTTTAGACCTGTGAGGTGAGGACCGTGGCGGGCGGAAAGCACATCTACGGCATGCCCAAGGGCAAGCACATTTTCGGCACGGCCCGGGTGGGCGAGAAGGGGCAGATCGTGATCCCCAAGGAGGCCCGGGACCTCTTCGAGATCCGGCCCGGCGACACGCTGCTGATCCTCGGGGATGAGGACAGCGGCATTCTCGTGTCCCGGCCCGAGGTGCTGCACCAGGCGGCCAATCAGATTTTTGAGACGATGGAGAGAACGGAACATGGAGACAAATAAGCTGTACGAGGCCCTGGGCGTCAGCCGCGGGGTCTATGAATTCGGAGAGCGCATCCTGACGGGCCTCCGGGGCCGCTTCGCGGACATCGACCGCCGGGCCGAGGGCAACCAGCTCAAGGTCCTGCACGCGATGCAGAAAAACCGCGTCAACGCGGCCTGCTTCGCCGCCACCACGGGCTACGGCTACAACGACGTGGGCCGCGACACGCTGGAGCAGGTGTACGCCGACTGCTTCCACACCGAGGCGGCCCTGGTGCGGCCCCAGATCACCTGCGGCACCCACGCCCTGGCCGTGGCCCTCTCGGCCAACCTGCGGCCCGGCGACGAGCTGCTCTCGCCCGTGGGCGCGCCCTATGACACCCTGGAGGAGGTCATCGGCATCCGTCCCTCCCGCTGCTCCCTGAAGGAGTACGGCGTCAGCTACCGCCAGGTGGACCTGCTGGAGGACGGCAGCTTCGACTACGACGGCATCCGCGCCGCCATCACGGAGAAGACGAAGCTCATCACCATCCAGCGCTCCAAGGGCTATGCCACCCGCCCCTCCTTCTCCGTGGAGGAGATCGGGAAGCTCATCGCCTTCTGCAAGCAGGTGAAGCCCGGCGTCGTCTGTATGGTGGACAACTGCTACGGCGAGTTCGTCGAGGACCGGGAGCCGTCGGACGTGGGCGCGGACATGATCGTCGGCTCTCTCATCAAGAACCCCGGCGGCGGCCTCGCGCCGGTGGGCGGCTACATCTGCGGCACGAAGGAATGCGTGGAGAACTGTGCCTTTCGGCTCTCGGCCCCGGGCCTCGGCCAGGAGGTCGGCGCGAACCTCGGTCAGATGCCTGCGCTCTATCAGGGCTTCTTCCTGGCGCCCACGGTGGTGGCCGGGGCGCTCAAGGGCGCCATCTTCGCCGCGAGCGTCTATGAGGCCCTGGGCTTCCGGGTCGTGCCCGGCGGCGCCGAGGAGCGGCATGACATCATCCAGGCCGTGGAGCTGGGCTCCCCGGAGCGGATGCTGGCCTTCTGCCTCGGCATCCAGCAGGCGGCCCCGGTGGACAGCTACGTGACGCCCATCCCCTGGGCCATGCCCGGCTACGACGCCGAGGTGGTCATGGCCGCCGGCGCCTTTGTGCAGGGCTCGTCCATCGAGCTCTCCGCGGACGGTCCCATCCGCCCGCCCTACGCCGTCTATTTCCAGGGCGGCCTCACTTGGTATCATGCAAAGCTCGGCATCCTCCTGTCCCTCCAGAAGCTGGTGGAGCAGGGGCTGGCGAAACTTCCGGAGGAATAAAATTATGTGGTTCTGGCTCTCTCTCATCACCCTGGTCTGCTGGTCCGGCTCGGACCTCTTCTCGAAGATCGGCTGCGCCGACGCCCGGGACAAGTATTCGCACCTCAAGATGGTCATGGCCGTGGGCGCGGTCATGGGCCTGCACGCCGCCTGGGAGATCTTCGTCGGCGGCACGGAGATCAATTTCTCCGTCATTCTGACCTATCTGCCTGTCTCTGCTTTGTATATTGTGTCCATGGCCCTCGGCTATGTGGGCCTGCGCTACATTGAACTGTCCATCTCCTCGCCCATCTGCAACTCCTCCGGCGCGCTGGTGGCGGTGCTGACGCTCTGCGTCAGCGGCATCGGCTCCCTCAACGGCTGGCAGCTCGGCGCGGTGGCGCTGGTGTGCGTCGGCGTCGTGGGCCTCGGCATCGTCGAGTCCCGGGAGGACGACGAGCTGCGTGCCGCCCGGCAGGAGAAGGGCAACTACAAGTACGCCAAATCCTGGCTGGCCCTGGCGCTGCCCGTGGCCTACTGCCTGCTGGACGCCCTCGGCACCTTCGCCGACAGCCTCGTGCTCGAGACGCTCAACGAGGACTCGGCCAACGTGGCCTATGAGCTGACCTTCCTGATGGTGGGCATCGTCTGCGCCGTCTACGTGCTGGGCATCAAGAAGCAGAAGCTCGTCCCGAAGATGGAAGGCCCGAAGTACCTCGGCGCGATCTGCGAGACCGCGGGCCAGTTCGCCTACATCTACGCCATCGCGGACAAGGCCCACGTGGCGCTCTCGGCCCCCATCATCTCGGCCTACTGCGCCGCGTCGGTGCTCTGGAGCCGCATCTTCCTCAAGGAGAAGCTCTCCTGGAAGCACTACGCGGCCATCGCCGTGGTGGTCGCGGGCATTGTGATCCTCGGCGCCTTTGATGCTTGACGCGCCGCGCCCCTCGCAGTATACTGAAGAAAAACGGCGAAGGAGCGGCGAAGATGAGCAAAAACGCGAAGAAAAAGAAGAGATCCGCGCCCAAGAAACCCGAAAAGCGGTCCCATACCGGTCTGATCCTGGGCATTGCCCTGGCGCTGGCCGCAGTGACGCTGGCGGCGGTGCTGCTGCTCCGCGGCCGGAGCGGCAGGAGCACGCTGCACCACGTGGAGCTGGAGGTGCAGAACTACGGCACCATCACCATGGAGCTGGACGCTTCGGCGGCCCCGAAGACCGTGGAGAACTTCCTGAAGCTGGCGGAGTCGGGCTTCTATGACGGCCTGACCTTCCACCGCATCATCGACGGCTTCATGATCCAGGGCGGCGACCCCAGGGGCGACGGCACCGGCGGCTCCGACGAGACCGTCGTGGGCGAATTCGCCGAGAACGGCGTGGAGAACCCCATCTCCCACGTCCGCGGCACCGTCTCCATGGCGCGCTCCAGCGACAAGAACAGCGCCAGCTCCCAGTTCTTTATCGTCCAGACCGACAGCACATACCTTGACGGCCAGTACGCTGCCTTCGGCCATGTGACCGACGGCATGGACATCGTGGACGCCATCTGCAAGAACACCCGCACCACGGACCGGAACGGCACCGTGGCCCCGGAAAACCAGCCCGTCATCACCGCGGTCCGCGTCCTTGACTAAGAAAAAAGCGTCCCTTCCGATCCCGGAAGGGACGCTGATTTTTTGTTACGCCAGACCCTGCTCCAGCATGGCGCGGACCTCGGCGCTCAGCTCCGCCGTCTTTTTGGCAGCGGCCTCGGCGGCGGGGATCACGCCGCAGATACGGAGGGTGACCCGGGTGGGCCGCAGGGGCGTGCGCCCGGCGATGGCTCCGGAGCCGCGGGTCGCCGCCACGACGATGGGCACCCCGGCCCGCTGGGCGGCCTTGAAGCAGCCGCTGCGGAAGGGGAGCAGCTCGTCGGTGTGGCTGCGCGTCCCCTCGGGGTAGACGCCGATGCTGCCCTCGCCGCGGCGCATCCAGTCGGCGGCGGCAAGGATGGTTCGCAGAGCCTTGCGGTCGTCCTCCCGGTCAATGGCCAGGAAGCCGCAGCGCCGCATCAGCGGCCCGCCGTAGGGGATGCGGAAGTTCGAGGGCTTGGAGATGAAGTTGATGCGCCGGCGGCGCAGCGCCCAGATGGCGACCATGGGGTCGAAGCCCGAGCGGTGGTTGCCCACCAGCAGGAACGGGTCCTCCGGCACCTGGTCCAGCCCCTCGGCCCGGACGCGGATGCCGCAGAAGAAGAGGATGAGCCCAACGGACTGTACCAGCAGGAAGCGGAAGAAGGGCCGGTCCCCGGTTACCTCCTTTTTGCCGTCGGTAAAAAGGAGGATCAGCGTCAGCAGCAGCACGTAGACGAGCACCGCGGCCAGAAACCCGGCCAGGGTGAGCAGCACGAAGCGCAGGGCGAAGCCAAGCCCGCCCCAGCCCGCGTGCAGGCAGAGCGCCAGCGACCCGGCCGCGCCGAGCAGAAGAAAGACAAGCAGCATGAAAAGGGCCTCCGAACATGAAACTCGCCGCCCGGACGGTCCGCCCGGACGCAGAAAGCGGCGCGGCGCAGGCCGCGCGGCCTGCGGAATGACGCGCTCCGACCGGCCCCGGCCCGCAGCCAGACCCACTCGAAACGCGCGATTCTCGCACCTCTATTGTACCGCCCGCGGCCCCGCCGGTCAAGGAAATTCGCCGCTGCAAAAAATTTTTCAAAAAAGACTGGATTTTTGAAAATAATATGATATAATAGTCAAGCAATCGGGCCTGTAGCGCAGCTGGGAGCGCACTACATTCGCATTGTAGGGGTCGAGAGTTCGAATCTCTTCAGGTCCACCAAACAGGTATTGGACGAACACCTATTTCTTCAGCGGCGGCTTCGCCGT
>CALICR010000154.1 GCA_938049125.1 uncultured Clostridia bacterium | reverse complement strand
GACTGGAGTTCAGACGTGTGCTCTTCCGATCTGCTGCCCGTCAGGGTAAGCGTCAGCGTGCCGGAGGTGCCGCAGCGCAGCAGCGTTGCTTTCGTGGTCATGCCGGCGAGTCCGCCCACATAGCCCACGTTCTTGGTCGAGGGTGCGCTGACCGTGACGGAAACGCTGCTCTGCACGTCCGTGATGGTCGCGCCGTTGGCATGCCCGACCACCGAGCCGATGCCGCCGGCTGCGCCCGCGATCTGCTGCGAGGTGGTAAGGGTCACGCCGCCGTCCAGCGTGAAGTTCTTGAGTGCCGCGCCGCTGCCGGCATAGCCGAAGAGGCCAAGCGTGAGGGTCGCCGACACGTCGCCCTGCTGGATCGTCAGACCGGTGATGGCATGGCCCTGTCCGTCAAAGGTGCCGAGGTACTTCGTATCGGAGCTGCCGATGGGCGTCCAGTTCTCCACGGAGCTGAGGTCGATGTCGTTCATCAGAACGGCGTCGATGGCGTTCAGTCCGCCGTTGTTGACCTTGTCCGCAAACCAGAGGAGATCGTCCGCAGAGGTAAGCTGATAGAAGCCCTGCTCGTTCTTCTCCGGGGTGGTGTCAACGGGCTCGTCCGGCTGCCAGCTCAGGATGGGGTGCGCGGTGCCGCGCTTGTAGGCGCTGCCGGATTCCCCGTTGAGCTGCGCAGTCGCAGCCGCGCTGCGGAGGTACGCCTCCGTCACGGACGAAAGTCCGAAGAAGTCCGACGTGCAGGTGCCGAGGAGGTAGAAGCAGTTCTCCGCCGTCTGACCCGTGAGCTTGCCGTTTCTGTCCTCCACGCTGCCCGCGAGGGAGCCTGCCTTGCTGCTCTTGCTGTTGATCATGCCCGCATTGTAGCAGGAGGAGATCTGCGCCGTGCCGCCGGAGTAGAAGTAGAACATGCCGACCACGCCGCCGACCCGGTAATTCGAGTCATCCGTGGTCACGGTGCCGAGGTTGTAGCAATTGCTGATCTTCGCTTTGGGGGAGCTGAGGTAGCCAATGACGCCGCCGACTGCGCCCTCGCCGTAGAAATCGTTGCAGACGATCTCGCCGTCATTGTAGCAGCCGTCCACCGTAATCTCGTAGCCGCTGCCGACGACGCCCGCAACATAGGTGCCCGCACCGTGGATGGGGCCGCTGTTGGAGCAGTTCCGGATGGTCACGCCCGCCGCTGCGAAGCCGATGATGCCGGTCGCGCCCCAGGTGCCCGTTCCGGTCACTGCGACGTTTGTATGGCAGTTTTCAATGGTGGCCTTTATGGCATAGCCCACAAGACCGGACGCATAGCGCGCGTTGGTCGTCACGGAGCCGGTCACGGTCACGTTCTTGATCGTGCCGCCCTCGACCCTGCCGAAGAGGGCGCGGTCATTGGTCTCGCCGTTGGCGGTGTTGCTCAGCTTCTCATTGATATAGAGGTTGCTGATCGTATGTCCCTGCCCGTCGAAGGTGCCGGAGTACTGAATATACTTCATTGCGGTGCCGATCGGCTCCCAGGAGCCGTTCTCCGCGCTGCACACCTCGGACAGGTCGATGTCGTTCATCAGCCGCGCGTTTGCGCTGCTCTTGTCGCTGTTGACCGCGTCGGCAAACCACTTGAGCTGCTGTGCGGAGGTGATCTCATAGTAGCCGTCCGCGCTCAGGTTCGGCGTGCGGTCGTCCACGACCGTGACGCGGCAGGTCGCCGTGTAGCTGCCGTCCATGGTGGTGACGGTGATGATCGTGGCGCCCTCGCTCACCGGAGTGATGACGCCGCTCTCGGAGACCGTCGCAACGGTCTTGTTGCTGCTGCTCCACGCGACATCCTTGTTGGTGGCGTTCTCTGGCATGACCGTTGCGGTCAGCTGCGGCGCTGTGCCGAGCGGAACATTCAGCGCGGTCTGGTCGAGGCTGACGCCGGTGACGGCGACTGCGCCGGTCGCGCCGCCCAGCTCAAAGGTGACGCCGAGGAAGCCCTTGAACTCGTCGTTCTCAAAGACGATATACTTGCCGGTGCCGACGAAGTCCTCAGTGATGTCGAAGGAGAGCGTCTGCGTGCCGTCGTCATTCGTTTTGAGCGTGAGGTTCGGCGCGTCATAGCCGAAGCCATCGCCCTTCGACCAGCTCATGCCGTAGGGCTGAAGTCCCTGCTCCGCCGGGAAGACGAAGCTGACCGTATTGCCGATCAGGGACTGCGGGATCTTGAAGGTGTAGGCGGGCAGGTTCTTATATTCGTTGCCCAGGCCGTCCGTGTCGCTGATGCCGCCGGTCAGCGCCGTGAAATCGTCGAGGACTGCGGTGCTGCCGCTGTTGTCCGCATAGTTCACGCTGGTGAAGAGGGTGTCCGCGAAGGGATCCGGATTCTCGTCGCCGAGAACCGTGACACGTGCGGTCGCGGAGGCGAAGCGCGCATCCATGGTGCCGTGGTTCGGGTCGATGCCGAGGAGGTAATACTCGCCCGCCGTCTCCGGAAGCGTAACGGTGTAGCTGCCGTTGTCGCTGGACAGCTCCTGAAGCAGCTTCCAGTTTGCATCGTAGAGACCGACCTTCAGACCGGAGATCGGCGTGAAGCTCTCGGTGCCGCCGTCCGCAACGGATCTGGTGTCATACTTCAGCGTCTGGACTGCCAGCGCTGCGCCGGCGCGTCCCTGGTAGGCGTCCTTGTCGAAGCGGGCGAATGCGCCGCCGTCGCTCCAGAAGTTCCAGTTGGAGAACATCGCCACATCGATGGTGTCATCATCCGAGAGGAGGATGTAGTCCGCCGTGCTGCCCCAGCCCGCCGACATAAGCGGGTAGACATGGTTGCGGTAGTACATGAGGTTTTCGTCATGACCCCAGAACTGCTGCATATACAGAGAGGTGGCGGAGCCGGTGATGTTCAGCGCCTTGTTCGTTCCGGTGAAGGCAGGGTCGCCGTTCATGTCGTAGACGTCCGTCTCGGTCGCGTAGTCCAGCACACCGGACGTGCCCTTGCAGCAGGCGCTGTCCGGAAGGCCCATGTAGTAGTGCTCCAGCAGGTAGATGTAGAGGTGCAGCGCCGTGGGCCGCTCCACGATCACGTCATCCACATAGGAGCCCTGACCGTTCTCCGTGTGATACCGATGGAAATCGCCGAGACCGTAATCCGCCAGGTCAAAGTAGGGCACCGTGACCTTGAGATGGGAAAGGATGGTCTGCTTCTCGTCGTTGCCGCGGATGGGAATGCCGTCGCTGTTGACCGTCACATAGACCGTGACGGAGCTTGCCGGTGTTTCGTCGTAGCCGTACTGCTCCTGGCTTCCCTCGCTCACAGCCTTGACCGTGATGGTCGGCGTATAGGCCGCCGTCGCGCCGCTTTCGCAGGTCGCAGTGATGGTCGGCGTATAGTCGCCCGCCGCGCCGACGGAGAAATAGAGCACGCCGTCCTTGATCTTGGTCTGCTGACCGAAGTCGCCGCCGCTCAGCGTATAGCTGAGGGTGTGCCCTTCGCTGTCCGTAAAGACCGTCGAGAGATCGAGCGTGTAAATGCTGCCGGTCGTCGTCTCTGCCGTCGTGGGGGCAGATTCCAGTACCGAGACGGTGCATGCCGCCTGCGGAACTGCGGTATTCTGCAGCTCCTCCTCCGGTTCCGTATCAGCCGGTTCCGTATCAGCCGCTTCCGTATCAGCCGCTTCCGTATCAGCCGCTTCCGTATCAGCCGCTTCCGTATCAGCCGGTTCCGTCCCGGCCAGGTCCTCCGTGGCAGCCGAATCCGTCATTTGGGCTTCGCCCACTGCTTCCAGTCCGGCCGCATAGGCCGGGAGGCAGACGGAACAAAGGAGCACCAGCGTCAGCAGCAGCGAAAGCAGCCGCGTCAAATTTTTGTGCTTCATGGTTTTCCTCCATTTCTCCATTTTCTTTGCTATCTCAAACGCCGCAGAGGCGCAGAACAGAATTAAATCGGGCGCTTATTGAAAAAACGCCCGATAGGCGGAGCACTGCTGTGCCTCCGCCTCCCGGGCCTCGGTTCTTCCGTCGGTCCCTGCTGCACAATCCGGGGTACTCACGTTGAAAGCGGGATGCCCCGTTCGATCTGTTCCACACGGATCGGTCGATTATCTTTTACAATGATCAGGAGCTCTCCGGACGTCATCGAGCGGATGAGCCGGATCAGCTTTGCCTCCTGGGGGGAGATATCCATGTTCTGCTGCATCGCATTCACCTGTTTCGGTTCTGTGCCCGGCGCTCGCTGGGGGAAAGCGGGACGCCGGGCATCTCAGGGGGACCGGTACCGCCGGCCCCACCGCACGTGCGGGCGGGAATGGGGGAAGTTCCGCGCCCGTATTCACTGAAAAATCAAAAGCGGCTGCGGCAACCATCGTTGCCGCAGCCGTTTTTCTGCGTCACAAAATCGACCACGCACCTCATAACTCGCAAAGCGCGCAGGGGAAAATGCCTCCAAGCAGGTCTCCTGACTCGCGCCTCACCGACCGTACACGGCCTTCTCAGGGAATGGCTCCCCAATGACCGGCTTTCGCCCTGTGTACGGTCTCCGCGCTCACAGTGGCGGTACCGTTCGGGAATCTCACCCGATTCACTATTCTCCGCCGGCCCTCAGGCAGCACCGGCGGCACTTGGTGCTCTTGATTTTTCGTTTCTACTATATCCTTTTTTTCGTCCCGTGTCAACCTACAAAATATAGTCTTTCCTTCAACTTTTGAAAGGAATGCATAAAAACCAGCACATTCGGCCCCGCAAGGTATCCGCGCCCACGGCGCACAGCTCCCGCAGCAGGAAATGGGGCAACAGCCGCGGTGAAAAGGGAGCTGCCAGCCCGCGGAGCGTCAGCCGGTCCCCGGCCTCGGCCCGGGCGATGCCGAGGGAGCGGAACACGTGGAAATTGCTCGTGACGATGCCGACGCGCAGACCCTCGCCGGGCAGCATGGCGAGACTGTAACGGAGGTTCTCCGCCGTATCCGTGGAGCGGTCCTCCATGCGGATGCGCCCTGGGTCGATGCCGCGGCGCAGGAGCCAGTCCCGCATGCATTCCGCCTCGCTGACGACCTCGGAGACGCCCTGGCCGCCGGAGACGATGACGTCCGTCTCCGGATGCGCGTCGAGGTAGTCCGCCGCCGTCTCGAGCCGAGCCTCCAGCGCTGCCGACGGCTCCCGTCCGTTCAGCGCCGCACCCAGCACGACGAGGCAGTCGAAGTCTTCCCCGCCCCGGGCCGTCATGCCGCCGAGGATGCAGCCCGCTGCGATCAGCACAGGCAGCAGAAATACAAGCAGCGTCCAGCGCAGCCAGCGCGGCAGCCGCACCCGCTTCGGCAGAAGCGCCAGCCCCAGAAACAGCACCGAGAGCGCAGGCCAGACGGAGAGCAGCGACATGGAGAATGCATTGTTGCTGCCGATCCAGAGATAATAAGCAAGCGAGGCCGCAGAGAGGAGAAGAAGGAGAATGCGCTTTGCCATGTGGTCCGATCCTTTTATATAAATAGTATCGTGCGCCGCCGCCCGGAGGCGGCGTCCTCATTATACCCCGAAACCGCCGCCCTGTAAATCCAAAGCGGCCTCCGCCGGGGCAAATTTCCTCAAAAAATCTCAGTTTGTTGGATTTCCAACATACAATTTCCGGTCTGTCTGCTAAGATAGAGGCAGAAAACAGAGAAGCCCGGCCCGCCGGGCGAAAAGGAGGCCGATGAACCATGATCATGGACGGATGCCAGGGCAAGCCCCGGACCCCGACGATCTCCGAAAAAGTATGCCCCCAGTGCGGCGCACCCATCGAGATCTTTTCCACGGACACGGAAGTCACCTGTGAAAACTGCGGCTTTACGGTCTACAACGACACGCTGAGCTGCGTGCAGTGGTGCAAATACGCTCGCAAGTGCGTCGGCGATGAGATGTACGAGCACATGATGGAGATCGCCGCTGCCCAGAAGGCCCGCGCCGCCGAGGAGCGCGCAGCGAAGCAAGGAGGAACCAAAAAATGATCCGGAAGATCATCCGAATCGACGAAGAAAAATGCAATGGCTGCGGCGCCTGCGCCGCCGCCTGCCACGAGGGAGCCATTGAGATGGTGAACGGCAAGGCTCGCCTGGCCCGGGAGCACTACTGCGACGGCCTGGGCGACTGCCTGCCCGCCTGCCCCACCGGGGCCATCACCTTTGAGGAGCGCGAGGCCCCGGCCTACGACGAGGCAGCGGTGCTGGCCGCCAAGGCGGCCAAGGCCCCGACGGCTGCGGAGAAGCCCCACGGATGTCCCGGCTCCGCCCTCAAATTCTTTGCCCACGGGGACGCCCCGGTGTCCCGCGCCGAAGCGCCCGCGGGCACGGGACGGGAGAGCCAGCTCCGTCAGTGGCCGGTACAGATCCGGCTGGTGCCGCCCACAGCGCCCTATTTCAACGGCGCGGACCTGCTCATCGCCGCGGACTGCACGGCTTACGCCTACGCGGCCTTCCACGAGGAATTCATCCGGGACCGCATCACCCTGGTGGGCTGCCCGAAGCTGGACAGCGTGGACTACCGCGAGAAGCTGACGGAGATTCTGCGGCGGAATGACGTCCGCAGTGTCACTGTGGTCCGCATGGAGGTCCCCTGCTGCGGCGGCCTGGAATTCGCCGCCAAGGAAGCTCTGAAGGCCAGCGGCAAGCGTCTCCCCTGGCAGGTCGTCACCATCACCATTGACGGCAAGATTGCGGACTGAGCGCCGCCCGAACTTTGAAAGGAGAGCTTTCCATGACCTATCTGAAAAACATCCCCCATGAGACCGTTCTCTCCCTGCCCGCCCAGCTGGACGTCCAGCCCGGCCAGGTCATCAGCAAGACCCTGGCCCAGAACGAGGCCGTCAGTATCACCCTCTTCTCCTTCTCCAAGGGTGAGGCCATCGGCACCCACGACTCCACCGGCGACGCCATGGTCACGGTACTGGAGGGCCTCGGCCAGTTCACCGTGGACGGCACGGTCTACCACCTCCACGCCGGCGAGACGCTGGTCATGCCCGCCAAGAAGCCCCATGCCGTTTTCGCCGAGGAGGACTTCAAGATGCTCCTCACCGTCGTGTTCCCCGAGGACTGAGCAAAAAAACTGCGGCCTGTGCATGCTGCGCAGGCCGCATTTTTACGCTCAGAAGCGCTCCATCCGGTCCAGGTCCAGAATGAAGGCCACGATGCCGCCGCACTGCACCTTCACCGGCGCAGCTGCGATCAGCGGATCGATCTCACAGGATCCCATGGCAGGGACCCCCTGGTACACCGTCTCGACCCGGCGTCCGGCCGTCCGCTTGAGGACGGCCAGCACCGTATCCAGCCGGTCGTGCGCGACGCCAATCATGACCGTCACGCTCCGCTTTTTCAGGAAACCGCCCGTGGAGTTCAGCATCGTGACGGCGATCCCCTCCTGATTCAGCGCGTAGACCACTTCGCCGTAGTCGTCGCCCTGGAGGACGGCAAATACCAGCTTGTCGCAGGTCGTCTCGTTCATATGGCACCTCTCCTTCCGCCGGTCCGGCGGATTGATTTCACCGTATTATAAGACGCACCTCTCAAAAAAGCAAGGGCCTCGCGCAGATTTTTGCGGAAATTATTCCTGCGGCGCGGCATCCGGGAATTCCCGGCAGAGATACACCATGTCCACGAGCTGGACCCCCGCCTCGATGATGGGGTGGTCATAGTTGTCCGTGTAGAAATTCTTGAGCCGGTGGTGCTCCCGGAAGCCGCACTTCTTGTAGAACGGCAGCGTCAGCGGGCTGTCCCCGGTCCCGGCGAAGAGCTGCCGGCAGCGACCGCGGTAGTGCTCCGCCAGGAACTCGATCAGCACCCGGCCATAGCCCTTGCCGTGGACCTCCGGCGACGTGGCGATGTTCTTGATCTCGAAGACGCCGTCCCCGAGGTCGCAGACCACGCACTCCCCCACCGGCTCCGGATCGAAGAGCACAAACATCTCTCCCTTGTCCAGATACCGGTTGATCATGTCCTCCTGCTCGTCCGCCAGGAACAGCAGATCCATATACTGCTTCTTGTTCTCAAAGATCTGGCGGATCTCCATGTGTTCTCTTTCTTGCTTTCCTATGGGTACATCATCCTTTCTATATTCCACGGCACGGGTGTGCCGCGTTTTACTGTATTCCAGAAAATGCCGCCAGCAGTGCGGCATCGGGCGCTGCTCCCTCCGGGACGAAACGCAGCAGATAGCTGCCATTCTGCTCCGCGGCGATCTGCAGTTGTCCTGCCTCCGCCATGGGGCGCAGGAGCGACCGGATGTTCTCCGATCCCAGATACCCCGCGGTCACCAGCAGATAATCCATCCCGCTTGCTGTCAGGTAGTGCAGCAGGTCCTCCGGCGAATGGATCAACTCATTGTTGCTCCAGTCCGTCACATCCCGCCAGTTGTCCGTGACAGCATCTGTACCAATCAGCAGTCGGACCTCGCCGTCCACAATGAGGACGCGCGGCCGGGTCTCCCTGGCGTCCAGCACCGCGCAGAGTTCATCCACCTCCATGGAGGCCGCCGTCTGCTGCCGCGCCACCGTGTGATCGTAGGCCCCCTTCGCGGACAGGTCGATGGGCGTCAGCCCGGTGCTCCAGGCCCAGCTCGACGCCAGGCACAGCGCAAAGCCGCAGGCGATCAGAGGAACGCTCCCGAGGAAGCAGGCGTTTGCCGTACGCGGATTCTTCAGTGTGGACAGCTCCACTGCGCCGTGCAGCATCGTCATCGCGTACATCAACATAAAGTAGTTGCCGTCCGGCTTGGGCAGGAGCATAATGCTGCCCATGCTGGCAAGGCTGATCAGCGCCAGCGCGCTCAGCGAGAACGCATAGGCGTGATTTTCCCGCATCCGCGCGACCGTCTGTTTCGGATGGGAGAACACCCGGATGACGACAAACAGCCAGACCGCTGCAAACAGCAGCCCCGGCCACGCGATGATGACGTGATCCAGCTCCTCAGTCGTGGGCGCGAGGAAGAAGCAGAGCAGCCGCTTTAGCCGTTCGCCGAACAGTGAGGTCGTCAGCAGTTTTCCCAGTCCGTTCATTGCGGTGGACTGTCCGCCTGCGTGCGGATATTTCGCCGCACATCCCAGCGCCTCCTGCAGTCCCAGCGCAAAGGAGGTGTTGAAATAGCCGGTCAGAAGATAGGTACGTGCGATCAGGAAGCCCAGCGCCAGCACCGGCGGCAGCAGCGTCCCGATGCCCTGTGCACGGATACGCACCCGGCTGCAAAGGAAGCAGACGAGCATAATAAGCAGCAGAAGCAGCGAAAAGATCATGCTCGACGGCTTGAAGCAGAGGGAGAGCACCAGTGCCCCCAGCGCCAGCCAGACCGATGCAGCGCGTTTTTCGCGCAGCGCCTGCACCGCGAAATACACTGCAAGCATCTGCAACAGCAGCGTAGCAATGTCGGATTTCGCCGTCACCGCCATATTCATGATGCCCGCCGTCACGGCGCATCCGAGCACGGCAAACAGCGACCAGTCCCGCCCGCAGAGCTGCCGCGCCGTTTTGTAGACCACATAGAGCAGCAGCGCCGCAGCCATCAGGTTGACTGCAAGGACGAAGCTGTAGGTGTGCGGGAAGTTGAACGCCAGCGCCAGCGTTTCAATGCCTTTGGGATAGACATAGACGCAGCTCACCGGCACGGCGGTATCGTAGATGCCGGTATAGGGCGCAAGCACCGCCGAGGAGCGCAGTCCGTACCACACGGAATCGTAGTCCAGTCCCAGATTTGCGCGGCAGCATTGCAGCAGAAATGCCGTAAAAATTCCGGTCAGGAGCAGCGCCGTGAACGGCTTCAGTCGTTCGCCGCGGCGCAGCGATTCCCTGCCCTGCGTGCGCAGCAGCGCGAGCAGCGGCTTTGTGTGGAACGCCAGCTCCAGCAGGAAAACGACTGCGTAAACACGACGCAGTGTCCGCGGCGTGCCGATTTTGAAAACGGAGCAGACCGCGACCAGAATCAGAATTCCGGCAATGCCCAGCAGGATACACACCGGCGTGGACGCTGCATCCTTCCGCACCAGCAGGCGGCAGAGAAGCCGTCCGGTCATACAGATCATGCCGGCATAGAGGCAGCCCGCCAGAAATGCCCAGAGAAAGCCGTGCGCAAAGAGCGACGCGGCCGCGATCAGCCCGGTCAGCACCGCCGACGTCATGCGCCGCCGCGGTAGCGCAAGGCTGAGAAACAGCAGGATAAAAACGACCGTCAACTCCGCCACGCCCTTCAGGTAGGCCGGCTGATGCATATTCCAGTGCAGCGCGCTCTTGTCCCAGATGGCCACCCCAAACCAGGTCATTCCGGCCAGTCCAAGCAGGATACAGAGTGCCAGGAACAGCCATTCTCCTTTTGTCCGTTTCATTCTTGTCACATTCCATCCCTCACAAAACCGTTTGTCCGCTCCCCGCCGGACCGTCAGCCTAGGTGCGATCCGAAAAAATGCTCCTCCAGCATCAGGCACAGGCAGTGGTAGACCGGGAGGTGCAGCTCCTGGATCTGATAGGTCTCGCTGCTCGGCATGATGAGGCTGAGATCCGCCAGCGCCTTGAGCGCACCGCCGGTCTTGCCGCTGAGGGCGAGCACCCGCATGCCGCGCGCCTTGGCAGCGACGGCGGCATAGCAGACGTTCTGCGCGTTGCCGGAGGTCGAAATGCCGAGGAACACGTCGCCGGGACGACCCAGCACATAGAGCTGCTGGGCATACATCGTCTCGCCGCAGACATCATTGAGATACGCCGTATTGAGCGCCGGGTGTGCGGAGAGTGCGATGGAAGGCAGCCCGCCCTGGAGCTTTTCGCAGAGATCCGCGCCAAGCTTCATGTCCGCCGCGCGGAGCGCCGCCTGCTCCCCTTCCGGGAGCCGCCGGGGCAGCTTGAAGCCCTTCATCAGCTCGCCGACCATATGCTCGGCATCGGCGCAGGAGCCGCCGTTTCCGCCGACGATCAGCTTGCCGCCCGCCGCATAGCATGCTTTCAGCATCTCATAGGCAGCCTTCAGTTCTTCCTCCAGCGGACAGAGCGCGGGATAGCGGCGAAGCAGCAGTGCAAGCTGTGCGGATACACGTTCTTCCATAGCGCAGTTCTCCTTTCGGTCTCAGTCAGAATGTTTCGTTCACAAAATCAAGAAGCGTGGGACAGCACCGCACGTCCGTCCGCGCCTCTCCGGTCAGCAGCACCGGCGTGCAGCCGGCGGCTTTGCCGCATTCCACGTCGTTCTCACCGTCTCCCACCATGTAGGACGCGGAGAGGTCGATGTTGAAGTCCGCCGCAGCCTGCAGCAGCATGCCGGGCTTTGGCTTGCGGCAGTCGCAGTCAAATTTCAGTTCCGGGATCTCACCCTCGTAGCCCTTGTGCGGATGGTGCGGGCAGTAGTAGATGGCATCGAGATAGGCACCCTCCTGCCCCAGAAGCGTCTCCATCTTATTATGAATCTCCCGCAGCTCCGCCTCCGTCACCTCGCCGCGGGCGATGACCGGCTGGTTCGTTGCAACGATGGCGAGATAGCCGGACTCGTTGATCTTGCGGATGGCCTCGGCGACACCGGGCAGCAGCTCGAATTCGTCGATTCTGCGCAGGAAGCCGACATAGCGGTTGATGGTGCCGTCCCGGTCGAGAAAGACGCACTTCTGCTTATGGGCAAGGTTCTTTGCCTGCACCTTACCGCTGCGGATGTCCTCGGTGACGGCATAGAAGCGGTCCGGCGTGCCCATATCCTTGACATATTCGGGACTGTCGTAGACAAAGAGCTGTCCCGTGGGGATCAGCGGCTTGAGCACCTCGCGGTCAAGGTCGACTTTTTTGAGTTCTTCAAACAGTCCCGGCTGCCGGAAGAGCTCCGGTGAGAGGAAGTGCAGCCCCGCATTGACGCGGTTGCGATACCATTTGCGCGACTCCTCCTTGTGGAGCCAGTTCGTGACGCGCCCGTCCCCGTCCGCCATGATGATGCCGCTGTCATAAGGGTGGCTGTTCGGGTGTGTAAACAGGGTGGCGAGTCCGCCGTGTTCCTTATGGAAGCGGGCGAAGCGCCCAACGTCGATGTCAAAGATGACGTCGCCGCAGAGGAGCAGAAAGTCCTCCGTCAGCTCGTTCTTCAGGAGATAGAGCGCCCCGGCGGTGCCGAGCGGCTCCGTCTCCTCGATATATGCGATGGAGACGCCAAACGGCTCCCCCGTTGCAGGAGAAACGCCGCTGCCGTCGCCGAAGTAATCCCGGACGATGTGACCGAGATGCCCGATCACCAGAATAATATCGGTGCAGCCCTGGCGGCGCAGACAGTCCAGCTGGTATTCGAGGATCGGCTTGCCGAGGATCGGGATCATCGGCTTCGGCACCTCGGAATTGACGGAGGCGATCCGCGTCCCCTTGCCGCCTGCCATAATGACCGTTTTCATTGCGTTTCCCCTCTCGGAATATAGGTTTCCGGCGTGTAGTGGATGACCCGTGTGCCGCCGTCCTCAAAGGCGAAGGGCACGCGCATCAGGTCGCCCATGGCGCGCTGCACCGCGCTCTGATCCTCCTCGCGCACATAGAAGAGCAGGAAGCCGCCGCCGCCCGCACCGAGCAGCTTGCCGCCCAGTGCGCCCGCACGCATCCCCTTTTCATAGATGGAATCGATGCCGCCCGTCGAAATTTTCGTGCCGGTCTGCTTTTTGAGCATCCAGCTCTCGTGGAGCAGCCTGCCGAAATCGTCGAGATCGGCGGTCTTATCCGTCAGGACCCGCTCCGCCTGATCGACCAGCGCCAGCATTTCGAGGAGCTGCGTGGTCTTGTCCTTCATGGTCTTGCTGGTGGACTGCTGAATCGCCGAGGAAAAGCGGGTAAAGCCCGTGAAGTAAAGCATGAGATTCCGATTCAGCTGCTGCTTGCGCTCCGGCGAAACGATGACCGGCAGCACATCGTAGCTGTCCTCGTGGAAATTGATGCGGTTGAGGCCGCCATACGCCGCAGCGATCTGATCCTGCCAGCCGCCGGCCTCGTTGCAGAGCGTGCGTTCGAGGTAAATCGCTTCATTGGCGAGCTTCTTCTTGTCCGCATACTTGCCCTTGAGGGCATAGAATGCATTCAGCATGCCGACCGCGAAGGACGAGCTGGTGCCGAGTCCCGTGCGGGCGGGCAGATCCGCCTCGTAGGTCAGGCGGATGTCGTACATGTCGAGCAGCTTCATTGCCTCGCGGATGGCAGGATGCTCGATCTCCGCCGGATCCACGACCCGCTCCGTCTTTGCATAGGAAAGCTCCGTACGGTAGTCGAAGAACGGCGGCAGATGGCGCACATTCACATAGCAGTACTTGTCAAAGGTGGTCGAGAGGACTGCGCCGCCGTGCTCCCGGAAGAACTGCGGCATATCGGTGCCGCCGCCGAAAAACGACATCCGGAACGGCGTCTTGGTGATAATCATCGGATTCCTCCTTATTTTTAATTAAGTGAGATCAAATTCCGGTCCGATGACCTGAATTGCATTGGCGGGCGAATAATTCTTCTTCACATACTCCACGCTCCTCCGGCTCAGCTCGGTGAGCGCTGCTTCATCGTTGTAGAGCCCCGCAATGCGCTTTGCCAGCGCCTCCGCCGTCTCCTCCACTGCCATGACCGACTCGGCGTCCTTGATGCCCTCGGCACCCGTCGGCGTGGTCACGACCGGCGTGCCATTGCGCATCGCCTCAATGACCTTGCCCTTGATGCCCGCGCCGTAGCGCAGCGGAACCAGAGAAATCCGGCTCTCGCGGTAGAAGGCATCAAGCTGCTCGTCGGTCACAAAGCCCTCGATGATAAGGTCACTGGATGCCAGCGCCTGCACCTCCTTCGGCGGGTTGGAGCCGAGGACATGGATCTTGACGCCGGGCAGCAGCTTCCGCAGGGCGGGCAGGATGTCCTCCGCCAGCCACTTGACCGCGTCCACATTGGGACGGTGTCCGAAGCCGCCGATGAACATGATGTCCTTCCGCGCCGCGAAGTCGTAGCCCTCCCATTCGACGTTCTCAAAGAGGTAGGCCGGAATCGCCTTGACACGGATATCCGGGTCAAGCTTGTGGATCTCATCCACCTCCACATAGGAGGGGTAATACGCCATGTCCGCCTCGCGCATCAGCGCCAGCTCCTTGGGCATCCACTCTTTGGCGGAGTCACGGAAGGAGGCGTCGCCGGTGACCTCATATTCGCGCATCTCACGCAGGAAGGCGAGGTCGTGGCCGTAGTACATGATGCGGGCGTGCGTGTACAGCCGCAGGAAATCAAGGTATTTCGGCGCAATGTGGGGACGGTTCAGGAACACATAGTCGAAGTGCTCCGCATTGTCGATGATCCAGTCCTTCCAGTGTGCCGCGCACTCGGGGCCGTAGAGCACCTCAATGCCCAGCTGCTGAAGCACCGTGGTATACGGCTCGTGCTGATAAAAGTTGTCGCCGATGAACTTGACGTTGAAGCCCTGCGAAACAAAGAGCTTGAGATACTGGAAGACCGTGCGGCTGCCCGCGTCCCTGTCGAACTGCGGCACATAGTGATCCACCATGAGCAGCGTCTTTTTTCCATAGGAATAATCCCGTGCCTGAAACACATTTTCGCCGTTTTCCGGGTGTTTTGCAAGCTCTTCTGCCCACTTCTCGCGGAATTTTTTTGAGTTTTCGATCTGGTATTTCTTCTGTCCGGAGGAGGTATCCGTGCCGTTGGAGACGCCCTCAAAGTGGACGACCACGGAAAGCGGCTGATAGAGCACGCGGTAGCCCAGCTTCCGGACCGTAAAGCAGAGGTCGCTGTCTTCGCAGTAGGCGGGGGCGAAGGTCTCGTCAAAGCCGCCGATCTCCTCCCAGAGCTTGCGGGAGAGCATAATGGCGGCGCCGGAAATGTAGTCCACCTGCTTGACATAGTTGAACTGCGGCAGCGCCGGATTCTGGCGGTTTCCGAAATTCCACGCAGAGCCGTCGCGCCAGAGGATGCCGCCCGCCTCCTGCAGCTTGCCGTCCGGGTAGATCAGCTTGGAGCCGACGAGTCCCACGTCCGGCGCGCTCTCGATGAGCGTCACCAGCGGCCGGAGCCAGTCCGGCTGTACCTGGGTATCGTTGTTGAGGAAGAGGATATACTTGCCCTTGGCGAAGCCCGCCGCGCGGTTGCAGTTGCGCAGGAAGCGCAGGTTCTGCTCGTTCGTGATGCAGCGGACACCGGGCAGGATTTTGTCGATCTCCGTGGTGAGGTCCGTGGAGCAGTCGTTGGCGATGAGGATCTCATAGGTCACGTCGCCGCTGTGCTTCAGAATAGACTCCACGCAGTGATAGGTGAATTCGAACTGGTTGTAGACCGGGACGACGATGGACACCGTCGGATCGTCCCACTGCGGAACGGTGAGCGGCTGATAATCATCAATCGTCTTTTCCCGCATGTCCACGGCTGCCAGCTCCGGCACCGCAGTCACAATGGAGGATGGCGCAGGTTCTCCCGTCACCTTGCCGCGCATCAGCAGGCGGACGCCCTCTGTGTCGCCGCGACGCATCATACGGAGCGCTTTTTTGATCTTCCGCGGAGTCAGGTTCCGGAAGAAGATCACGGGATGGCGGATAAGCATCCACAAAATCCGGCAAAACAGTGCCCGCTTGCTTCCGATCGGGATGAAAAAGCGCAGAATTCTCGAGAAAAACTGCGCAATGCGCCACGACCGGCTGTGATGAATGGCATCAAGATCGTTCAGGAGCCGGTTTTCCGTATCGCGGAGCTGGCGGCACTCGCCTTCCACGTTCGCCTTCTCCTGCCGGAGCTGTGCAAGCTCCTGCTGATGCGCCTCATTCATGCGGCGGCGCTGCTCCCGCTGCTCCTGGGCCATGGTGCGGAGGCGCGCACGGTGCCGCTCCGTCATCTCCTCCTGGGTTTGCCTGGCTTGCTTCATGCATACCTGAAGCTCCGTCGGAAAAGCGTGCTCCCCCGCACCCAGCAGAAACTCGTTTTCTGCGCGAATCAGAGTGCGCCGCATAGAGACCGTCAGTCGTTCTGCCTGCGCAGGCAGCGGATAAAAAATCGTATCTTTTCCCGCCTCATAGACCCAGTGGTCCCCGATCCTGGTGCACGTAAACTCTTCCGCCAGAAGCGACTCTCGATCGGCACAGATATGCAGTTCGCTGAGGATACAGCTTCCGCACTGTATCGGCCGGAATGTCACAGCGACCGCCCCAGCCGGAATCTTTGCGTCACATATGAGTCGGTCCCCCGCCCGTTCGTAGACGTAGGGGTCTTTTTCAAATTCGATGGTCTCCGACGCGCCATCCGGGAGCGCAAAGCACAGGGTCGCTTTCTCAATCTCGATTTCTTCGCGCTGGCGAAGCTGCAGACCTCGGCCAAAATAGCGCTTAACGCGATTCTCTCCATAAAAGTCCTTCGGCCTATAGTGATAGTTTTCCCGCAGGACCGCCGTTGTCTCCGGCTCACACAGAAGCATCTGCATCCTCGAAAGATACGGTTCCGGCGCACAGTAGGCACGTCGGAGCAGGAATACCCGTTCACATTGCAGCTCTGCCGCCGCAGAAGCGTTCGAATCATGAAAATCTGAACGGAACAGCTCGCAGAATAGCTCATCCGAGATCCAATCAAAGAAGTGAGAGCAGACAAAGATCTCCTCGTTCTCGCTGCGGAGCTTATTGGTCACATTATTTGCACTGACCGAACGGTTATTCTCCCGCACGCGGCGGTACTGCACCAGCTTCGCCGGGAGAACGCTGATTGGGAACTTTGAAACGACGCGGATCCAATACTCAAAATCCTGAAGCTGAACAAGCGTCAGGTTGTAGCCGCCCACCTGGTCCAATACCGCGCGGCGCATCAACGGTGAGGAGTTATTCAGGCAGTTTCCATGCTCCAGCAGATGCAGCAGCCACTCCCGCTGCGTCCGGTTCGGCTGGCGAAACATCTCATAGAACCATGCATTCTCGTGATTGGCCAGCGCGCCGTTCTCATCGATCATATCGCTCCAGGTAAAACAGACGCCGCAGTCCGGATGTATCTCCATCCAGGACAGCTGCATTTCCAGTTTTTCGGGCAGCCAAACATCATCGCTGTCAATGGTCGCAACATAGTCACCGCGCACATGGCGGAATCCTTCGTTCCGGGCCGCGCAGACATGGCTGTTTTCTTCCATGCGGAAAATCTCCAGCCGCGGGTCGTCATAGGACGCGAGGATCTCCGCGCTGCCGTCCGTAGAGCAGTCGTCCACCACGATGACCTGCAAATTCTGATAGGTCTGGTTCAGAACGCTTTCCAGCGCGGCAGGCAGAAATTGCGCTGTGTTAAAAAGCGGCATCACAACACTGATCAGCGGGGGGTGTTCTCTCTGAAACTCCATATCTGATACTCCCAATTTGATTTAATTCCCGTCCGTATCCTCCAGAACGACCGAAAGCGCGCGCTGGTCGTTGCCCGGTGAGCGGGAAAAGTTGCTATCTATATAGACGGTAACGACGGTGTTTGGTTTTCCCTGAAGCTCAAAACTTGTGTGCTCCTCGGTGATCGCGATGGAGACCGGCTCTTCATCGCCGTTGCAGTCGAGTGAGATTTTTACCTTTTCCTTCCCGGTCAGATCCTGAAACGGGCAGAGCAGCACGCCGGAAACCAGCCCCATCGGACCGGTTTTGATTTTGTACGAGCCCTGCGGCGGCAGCCAGTTGTCCGGGTACATGGTGATGCGCTGAATGTCGTCCATGGTGCGGCCGATCTCGAACTTCGGCGCGTTGTCGAAGTCGATAAGGCCCTCGTAGGCGTCGCAGACCGTCTTGGCATCGCCGTCCATGATGACCTTGCCATGGTCGAGCCAGATGACATGGTTGCACATGCTGCGGATCTGCGCGAGCACATGGGAGACCATCAGCACTGTGGTGCCGCCGCTCATCATTTCGCGCATCCGCCCCTCGCTCTTCTGGCGGAAGTGGCTGTCGCCCACGGAGAGGATCTCGTCAACGATCAGAATTTCAGGGTCCACCTGCGTGGCGATGGAAAATGCGAGTCGCATCATCATGCCGGAGGAGAACGTCCGCACCGGCTGGTCGATAAAGTCCTTCAGCTCCGCGAATTCTACGATATGGTCGAATTTTTTCTCCAGAAATTCCTTGCTGTAGCCGAGGATCGCACCGTTCAGGAAGATATTCTCCCGCGCCGTCAGATCCTGGTCAAAGCCCGCGCCAAGCTCCAGCATCGGCGCGATGTTGCCGTGAATTTTAATTGAGCCGCCCGTCGGCGTCAGCACGCCGGCGATCATCTTGAGCAGGGTGCTCTTGCCCGCGCCGTTTCTGCCGATGATGCCGCAGACCTCGCCGGGCTTCACCTGCAGATTGACATGGTCTACCGCGCGGAAATGGTCATAATGAATTTTTCCCTTCAGAAGGTTGACAAAAAACTCCTTGAAGCTGTTGATATTCTCATGTTCGAGGTGGAAATCCATCGTCGCTTCGCGGATGTCGATCATTGCGTCTGCCATAGCGCTACCTCAGATATACAGGATAAAGTTCTTCTTGAGCTTCCTGAACACCAGGAAGCCGATGAGCAGGAAGAGCGCCGCATAGCCGAAGCACCAGGCGAACTGCGCCGCCGTCGGCACTGCAGCGTCCAGCACCAGCGTGCGGAAGAACGTCACATACTGGTACATCGGGTTGCACTGATAGAGACCCCAGACGAGGGGCGAGGCGCTGTCCGAAATGATGCTGACGGGATAAAACAGCGGCGTCAGGTACATCCACAGCACGATCAGCACGCCGTAGAGGAACTGGGTATCCCGGAAATAGACCATGACCGCCGCAAGGATCATGCCGACGCCCATGCTGAAGCCGATCAGCGCCAGATAGAGCACCGGGATCAGCAGATGGCACCAGTTGAGCGGTACGCCCTGAATGAAGATGATGAGATAGAGCGCCAGCGTCGAGAAAAACAGGTTGATGCACGAGGAGAGCACCTTCGCCACCGGGAACACATAGGTCGGGATATAGACCTTGGTGATGAGCGAGGCGCTGCCCGTGACGGAGGATAGCGCCGCCTGGGTCGACTCCGAGAAAAAGTTGAAGCTCACCGTACCGATCAGGAGGTAGACCGCGTAGTTGTCGATCTGCCACCGGAAGATGTTGACAAAGACCAGATACTGAACGCACATGGTCAGAAGCGGGTTCAGCATGCTCCAGAGCACGCCGAGGATGCTCCGCTTGTAGCGCGTCTTAAAGTCCCGCGCTACAAGCTGATTCAAGAGAAACCGGTATTTTTTAACGGTATTGAGATAGCCGCGTATCATGGAAGTACTCCTCCAAACGGCTGCCGGGCACTCAGATCCAGAATTTTTCCGTCGGTGCGCGCAGGTCTGCCTCCGGGCAGTGCGCTGCCAGCAGCTCATAGATTTTGCCTGCAAAATAGATGTCGTGCAGGGAAATTCCGATGTTGTAGGCGAGGATGCGCTCGCGATCGTCCGTGCGTCCGGGCACCTTGCCGTTTACAACGTCCGACACCTCCGCAAAGCTGCGGAATTTGCCGAAATTCTTGAAGCCCTTGACATGGTTCACATCATCGGCAAACACCTTGTCAAAGAACAGGTCGCAGTTGGTAAAGCCGCGCGTGTGGATCGGCACCAGCAGGACGCCCTCCTCAAAGCAGTCATCGGGACAGATGTCATCCTCAAACATTGTGACGGCAGAAAGCACGACCTCGCTGCCACGCACAAGCTCCTCATAGCTGTCACAGTAGACAAACTTCACATTGGCATACGCTGCAAAGCGTGCTGCAAACAGCTCATGCTGATCCTTGTAGCGCTTCAGCTTCACCGTGAACTGCCGCTCCGGATAGAGAGACAGCAGCACAAGGAATGCCGCGCGTGCCGTGTTGCCGAGCCCGATCATACCGATGGTCGAGAAATCCTGCTTTGCCAGGAGCCTGACCGAATGTGCCGCAACGGCGCCGGTTCGCATGGTCGTGATCCAGTTTCCGTCGAGCAGCGCCAGATTTTTGCCGCTCTCGAGATCATAGAGCAGGATCTCACTGTCGAGGCTCGGCGCGCGCTCCGGATAGCGCGTCACCAGCTTGACGCCGGCATAGCCCGCAAAGGGCAGGATCGACGGCATCGTATTGTAAAACACGCCCGGAATATCCGGCTTGAGGCTGATTTTTGCCGGCAGCAGTGCTTCGTGCTTCCGCCGGATGCCCTCGCTGACCCACTCATAGCAGGTGTACGGCGAAATATTCAGCCTCGTGATCTGGTCGAAGGATACGATTTTCATGGATTCTTTCCCTCCAAAGCTCCGCCGCAGACCGCGCGCAGCGCCTGCACCAGTCTCGCATTGTCCTTCTCGTCCCGGACGGCAAGGCGGATATACTGCCCACCCTGTACCTTTGCCGTGAGATCCTTGATGAGGATGTTGTATTCGCTCAGGAGCCGCGCCGTCAGCTCCGCTGCGGTGATGCCGCCGGTCAGCTCGGCCATGACATAGTTTGCCTGCGACGGCAGGACCCGCAGACCGGGAATGTCCCGCAGCGCGGCGACGTACTCCGCACGCGCCGCACGGAACTTCTCCAGTGCCAGCGCATAATCCTTTTTATATTTCTCCTCGATCTGGAGGTAGAATTCCGCGAAGGCATTGATGTTCCAGATCGCCACATTCTTCTTCATGGCGGCGATCATCGCCTCATCCGCGGATGCCAACACGCCGAGGCGCAGACCGGGCACGCCGTAGGACTTTGAGATGCTCTTGACCACCACGAGGTGCGGATAGCGCTCCAGCATCTCATCGAGGATCAGCGTATTGTCCAGCTCGTCCGAGAAGTCGGCAAAGGATTCATCCAGCACCAGCCGGATGCCCTCTGTCTCCGCCCAGTCCGCAAGGCGGCAGACCTCCGCCTTCAGCAGGTAGCTGCCGGAGGGGTTGTCCGGATTGATGAACAGCAGCGTCGAGATTCCCTTTCCGGAAAACTCCCGCATGAGGTCATCCGCCGTGTAGGTGAATCCCTCGGGCTGATAGACCACGCGCTGCGCGGGGTCGCAGCGGTTATAATATTCCTCAAATGTCGGGCGAACAAAACCGACCTTGCCGGTCTCGCCCTCCATCAGCGCCTTGATCAGCTCCGCCGCGCCGTTGCCGACGAGAATGTGCTCCTGCTTCACGCCGAAATCCTTCGCCGCCAGCAGCGAGTTGACGCGCATCCCGGAGGGATACTGGGTGAGCAGCGTCTCAAAGTTCGCCTTGATCTCGTCCATCAGCCGCTTGGGCGGGAAATAGGGATTGACAAGATAACAGAAATCGAGCAGCTTGGGATAGCGCCAGTAGCCGCCGTAGCGGCTGCCGAGCTTCTTGACCTTCTCCTCCGGCGGCGCAAACATGGACTCTGCAATGTCGAGGTCCTGAATATCGTCGATCTCGTACCAGACGCGCCCGTCCATGCACTTGGCGCGGATCTCCGGATGGTCCAGCATGGCGATCACGCGGAGCACCTGCTCGTAGTACTCGTTGTCACCCAGCGCGGAGGAATAGGCAGTCAGGAAGGGCACATAGATGTCCTTCGAAAAACGCCTGCTGAACTTATAGATGTTGACCGTTTTATAATAGCCGGGGATATCCTCGAAGCGGAACTGCTTGCCGGGGATGAACTTCCGGATGGAATTGTCCTCGTTCAGCGTGACAACGGTGCCGTCCATCCAGCTCTCGTAGCGGTCCACGAGTGCCAGCGTCGGATACGGGTCGGAGACCAGGGCCTCCAGCGTACCATCCGCAAAGATGAGGTCGGACTCCAGCAGGAGCGTGTCGTCCTCCACCAGCACGCCGCGGGCCAGTGCCAGGGAATAGATGTTGTTCGTCTTATCGTAGATGGGATTGTCGATGTACTCGATGGGCGTCTCTACGTCCAGCGTCGAGATAAAGTCGATGAGCTTCTGTCCCTGATACCCCACGACGATGACGATCCGCCGCAGCTTCAGCCGGTCCAGCTGGCGCAGCATCCGCTCGATCAGCGTCACGCCGTTGACCTTCACCATGCACTTTGTATTGTTGGCGGTCAGGCTTTTCAGCCGCTTTCCCATTCCGGCGGCCAGGATAACTGCCTGCATAGGCTTCCTCCATTCCGAAAAGAATATGGCACGACGGCCGCGAGACCGTCGTGCTGCAGCTTAGAAAGGTCTTCAGTCCTCTTCTCTGATCTCGATGACGTCCTCTTCCTGTTCCTTTTTGCTGTTTTCGTCGATGCCGAGCTTATCCTGCACCTTTTTCTTCGCCTTGCGCCAGTAAATACCGACCACCGCGCCGACCGCAACGGCAATGCCGGCGATGATCTGGATCGCATAGGTCATGACGGAGGGGTCCAGATACGCAGAAGCGCTGAGAGAAAGGATCAGCACAAAGCAGATCACAAAATAAAGACGTCCGAGCAGTTTTTTCATGATGATTCTCCTTTTATTTCGTTGTTTTCACGGGCTTGCTGATCTTCTTCAGAATATAGCGTCCCGCAGCAGCACCGCTGGAGCCGAGATTGAACACACAGCGGCGCGTGATTTCATCCAGTCTTTCCGCATAGTAGGCGCGGTTTTCAAGCAGCTCCTCGACCGCCGCGCCCGCCTTGGAAATTTCATCCAGCTCCAGCGTCCTGCCAAGCTCCGGACGGAGCGTGATGTCGAGCGGCTGGTGCTCATATTTGACATATTCAGGATTCAGCACCTTCATCGGCGTGTTGATGAGCAGGACGGGGCGCTTGGTCGTGAACGCGAACTCCTGCGCGATGCCGGACCAGTCGGTGATGACGATGTCCGCCGTGTAGATTGTCACGTTGGAGGAGAAGTCCGTTTCCAGACTGAAGAGCTTCGGATCAAGATTCTGGAACTTCGCCGCAATGGCTTCCATCTTGCCGGGGAACCGCTTGATGAATTCCGGGTGCGGACGGACGACCACGAAGTGTCCCTCGCCGTAGAGCTGCTGCACCAGCTCCTCGATGCAGCTCTCCAGAATGTTGCCCTCCTGCCATGACGGCGCGATCAGGATACGCTTCTGCGCGTGCGCTTCCTCCGGCATCTTCTCATAGGCAGCAAGCATATTGTCGAGCATGCCGTAGCCGCAGGGCACGAGATTCTTGGCGGGCAAATGGTACATCGCCTCGGTCTCCCGGATCTCGTCGATCTGGTGCTGACCGACACACATGACGGTATCGAAGTGGTCATAGGCGCCCTTGCGCATGCACATGGTCGTGCTCATCACGCCATGGCAGAGGTAGATGTACTCGGTGTCCTTGCGGACATAGCTGCGCTTGATGTAGTAATTCTCGAGATCCGGCGTCGTCATAACGACAATCTGCGCGTCCATCTTCATCATCAGCGTGATGATCTTCTTCGGCCCGATATAATAGGGACGGATGCGCGGCTGCTCCTTCGCCAGCTCAAAGATCTTGTCGTTCGGATCGTTCGTCACATAGTGAATGATGACATTCGAGTGAGAAAGCAGATATTCGATGACGTTCTGGAAATACTTATAGAAGCCGCTCTTTTCGGAATAGAACACAAGATGCTTGTTCGCCACAGAGAAAAAGCGCTTGTAGTCCGCCTTCTCGCGTTTTTTGTCCTCCTTGGAGACCGTGGTGCCGAGGCTGGTCATCGTTGCCAGCTCCTTGCGGCTGGCTTCGAGCGCTTCATAGTCGATGTACTTTTTCGGATTGACGAGAATGTTCAGCAGGAGCTGAAGCGGGATCGACCAAAGATTGCTTGCGATCCAGTACACGCCGGTTCCCAGCGACACGAATGCGCCGAGGAACAGCGAGATGCACACGGAAACGGCACCGGTCATGATCTGCTCCGCCTTCACCTGCTCACGCTGCAGCGGGCCAATCTTGTTCTGCGCCAGCGTCAGGCAGAGCGCCGCAAGCCCTGCCCCCAGCGGCATCAGCAGCGTTGCGCCGCCCGCCTGCATCGGAATGAGGTTCAGTGTGCTCTCGGCACTGCCAAGCAGCGTCTTGACCGCACCGATGACACCCATCAGCAGGACGATCTGAATGATCATCGGCACCGTACTGACCAGTGGGCTGTAGTGCTCCTTTTTGTAAAGTGCCTGCTGCTGTTCGGCGATCGTCTCCTGATCGCCGAAATACTTGATCTTCAGCCTGTTCAGCTCCGGCATCATGCGCACCATAGCAATGCCGTTCCGCTGCACCCACATGGAGACCGGCAGCAGAATGATCTTCGTCAGTGCCGTGAAGATCACAATGGCGACCACATAGTTGTGTACCAGATCATAGCAAACCGTCATCAGCGCACAAAGCGGTACGCCCAGAAGTTCCAAGAGTTTGTTCATTCGCTATCCCTTTCGCCATCCTTGTCGTTCACGCAGAGATTTATTCCGCGTTCAGCGAGATACTACGGATGGCCACCGCGATATCTCTCGCATCCCCATCCCCGCGCCGGTAATTGGGGAGCTGTAAAAACAGGGAGAGTGTCCCGTCCAAAATATATTCCTCCGGGATCACATACTCCAGCGTCTCTCCATCCCCGACCGTCAGCTCCTGTTCATATCCATTGACATGCAGGATCGCCTTCTGATTATCCAGCGCGGCAACGTAATTTACGCGGAATACAAGGTCTTCCCCTTCGTACTGCACAGGGCGGAAATTCCAGTTCACCCATTCCCCATCGGTCCAGGTGAAATTTTCCTCCGGATAGGAAAGGCCAATAAAATAGTGTTCTTCGTCAAACTGCGAACCGTTATAGTAGAGCTCCGTCCCCAACTCATAGCTGTAATCCGTCACTTTTTCTCCGCTCGCAGTATACATATGCCCCGTGGGGCGCCAGGTGGACAGGTCGCGGACGTCTCCTGTGATCAAGATCTCGCTCAGGTCCGGAAGGTAATCCTCCTGCCAGGCGGCATGGTTCCACACGTACCAAATCGCTCTTCTCTCCCGGCTTTCGCCCTCCGGGATATCAAAAACGCTCGTCAGGGACTCGTCGCCCGTGATCGCCTTCAGCAGGGTCGGCTGCAGGTCCGAGAACGCAATCTCCGCGGAGGAGACCTTCAGCGGTTCGTCCGCCGCGCCCGCAGGCTTGACGCAGAGCATCGGATTGATATAATTCTTTGTCTCCGCGCCGTGGTCGGCCAGAATCATGACCGTCGTACTGTCGTAAAGCCCTGTTTCGCGCAGCTGCTCCAGATACGTGCGGAGAATCTCAAGCGTTCCGATCGCCTGCTGCCGCTGTGTCACCGTTCCCTCCTCTGCCGCCTGGGCGTGCTCATCCATCACGTAGGGCGCGTGGGGACCGTTCAGATAGTAAAAGCGATAGGTTCCCGCATAGGACGGATCGACCGTGATCCCGGCCTCACACAGGCTGGAATAAAAAGCGCTGTCCGGCGAGAGGCGCAGGGAATGATCCGCGCGTTCTCCGCTGTCAACCGCGGAGAAATCACCGGAATAGAACCAGAACTGCGGCTTCAGAAAATGCGGCATATAGGTGAATGCCGTAAATTTATACATGAGGCCCGCTGTCGCCGCCGGGTCCGCAAGTCCGGAGCCGCCGGTAATGTTGGCGAAATACTGCGTATGCTTCGCGCTGACAAAGCGGGTTGTCACGTACAGTCTCGTGTCATACTGCCGATCCAGCAGTGTCTCATACAGTGTATTGTGATCATAGGCATGGTCAATGTAATCATGGAACGGCATCTTATTCTCATTCCAGACACCCGTCAGGATATACGGCAACGTGCCCTTTGTTGAGCAGCCGACGCCGGAGGTATCCTTGAAAAACGTAAAACCGGAAAAAACGTCATAATAGGAGGGATCCTCTGTGATGATCTCCTCGAACAGCTCCGAATAAAAGGTATCCGTCAGGAAGACGGCAACATTGTTTTCCTCTGCCAGCGTGAAGGCTCCGTCGGTATTGATGGTGAAGTCTACGTCCTGCTTGGCCGGTGCCGCCACACAAGCGATCACCGTTGCCAGCAGCTGCACCGCCGTCAGTGCCAGAGCGGCATCGCGCAGGAACGCCGTTTTCCATCCCTTCACAAACAGGACCGCCGCGACCGGCAGCAGAATGCAGAGCGCCCACACGACCGTGTTGACAATGCCGCGTCCGGTCATCGCGTCCCAGTCGATGCTCTTTCCGTTCAGCTGCCCATAGCCGCCGGACATAAAATTCCCCTGCACATAAAACCCGATGCCGAGCCCCAGAATCACCGCAAGCACGATATCCCGCGCCCTTTTATTCCGGATTGCGGCGGGGATAACCGTCAGGACCAAAGCCGCAAGCAAAAAGCACCCGAGGATCCACGGCAAAATGTCCCGAAGATAAAAAGAAAACTCATTTTTATTGCTCACATAGAGGTTCAGCGGCCCGAACAAAAAAAACGTTGCCGCAGTAAAGAGCCCAATGAGCGCACAATTCCCCCACTGCGTCCGACGATTTGGGGCGTTCTGATCTGCCATTTGACGATTCCCCCTTATTTCCTTTTCCGTATCATTATACTAAGGATGCCGACCCGTTGCAAGCAATTTCTTCCCGCTTCTCCCAATTGGAAAGAAAAACCGCGGCAGAGGCGTTCTGCCGCGGTTTTTCTCTCTGATTTTCGGTTCAGTTCCGATGCGCGTCGATCCACTTCGTGAAAAAATCCGAGAGGATTGCAACGGTCGACTCACTCTCCCCGCGGGTCGCGCCGCAGACGGAGAGGTAGACCTTGAGCTTCGGCTCCGTGCCGGAGGGCCGCACAGTGGCGACGGTGCCGCCGGTGAGGTGATACTGCATAACGTTGGACTTCGGCAGACCGGTGTCGTCTCCGAGGTAGTCCGTACAGCTTTCGACAGCAAAGCCCGCTGCCTCGCGGATGGGGTCGGCGCGCAGCGCCTTCATGATGCCCTGCATGGTCTCAAAGCCCGCGGCGCCCTCGAAGGTGAAGCTCATGACCTTGTCCGTATAGTAGCCGAAGCGGGCAAAGATGTCCTCCAGACCGTCGAGCAGACTGCGTCCCTGATTCTTGTACCAGCAGACCATCTCGCAGATGAGGAGCGAGGCGTTGACCGCGTCCTTGTCGCGCACCTGCGGACAGGTCAGGTAGCCGTAGCTCTCCTCGTAGCCAAGGAGGAAGCGCGCCGTCTCGCCGTGCGCCTCCAACCCGCGGATCTGCTCGCCGATATATTTGAAGCCCGTCAGCACGTTGCGCAGCTCGACGCCGTAATAGTCCGCGACCCGCTCGCAGAGCTTCGTGGTCACGATGGTCTTGACCGCGACGGGGTGCTCCGGCATGGTTCCCCGCTCCCGCTTCATGCGGCAGATGAAGTCCAGCAGCAGCACACCCATCTGATTGCCCGTGATGAGGCGGAACTCACCGTCCTTCCGGATGGCGGTGCCGACACGGTCGCAGTCCGGATCCGTCGCCAGCACAAACTCTGCGCCGCATTTTTCCGCGCAGGCGATGGCTTCATCCAGCGCCTGCCGGATCTCCGGATTCGGATAAGGGCAGGTCGGGAAATCGCCGTTCGGGTCGCGCTGGGACGCCGGGATGGTGATGTTGTGGAAGCCGTTGCGCGCAAGGCAGTCCGGCACGCAGCTGATGCCCGCGCCGTTGAGCGGCGTATAGACGATCCTGAGCTCCCGCGGCGCGTCCTTCGGCAGCAGAGACTCGCCGTCTATGGCGGTCAGATAGGCCTCGACGCAGTCCGCGCCGATATCCTGCACCAGTCCCTGCGCCCGCGCCTCAGCGAGAGGCATCCGGCGGACGCCGGTGAAGCAGTCCGTCGCGCCGATTTTTCCGAGAATGGATTTCGCCGCAAGCTCCGTGATCTGGCAGCCGTCGCCGCCATAGACCTTGTAGCCGTTATAGGCGGCGGGGTTGTGGCTCGCCGTGATGTTGATGCCGCCGGTGCAGCCGAAATAGCGCACGGCGAAGGAGAGGCAGGGCGTCGGCATCAGCTTCGGATAGAGATGGACGCGGATGCCGTTGGCAGCGAAGATGGACGCCGCTTCTTCTGCAAATTCGCGGGATTTGTGGCGGCTGTCATGGGCGATCGCCACAGAGGGCGCGTCCGATGCCTCCCGCAGATAGTCGCAGTAGCCCTGCGTCGCACGTCCGACCGTGTAGACATTCATACGGTTCGTACCCGCGCCGAGAATGCCGCGCAGACCCGCCGTGCCGAACTCCAGCTCGCGGTAGAATCGATCCTCGATCTCCGCGTCCTTGCCGCGGATGGCGGCCAACTCTGCGGAGAGCTCCGCGTTGTCCCGGGTCTCCCGGACCCACTGCTCGTATCGTTCCTGAATTTCCATATTCTGTGCCTCCTGTCAGGCCGGGTCCCCGGCCGGGGTCTCAAGCTCCGGCAGCCGTGCCGGATAGACGCCGCGCGCCACCAGCGCGCGAATCTCCTGTTCTACGATGGGGCGGTCCTCCTTATAAGTGACGCCGAACCAGCGGTCCTCCGTCGGGAGGCAGCGGACGCGGAGCGTCCCGGCCCGCAGCCTGCGGTCCACGGCCTCGGGCAGCAGGAACTCCCCGTTCACGCGGTCGCCGGTCTCCAGAAACGACCGGAAGTCTGCCTCCAGCCCCTCCAGCAGGTCCGGGCTGAAGCCCCAGAAGTTCATGGACACCGGCGTCTCCGGGTCCACGGCCACGCCGTCATGGGCCGCGCTGCCGGGCGTACGGACCAGATTCCGGGTCTCTTTGATTCCCGTGAGGGTCCCGTCCGCGCCGACGCTGCACAGGCCACGGGTCACGCTGCCGTAGTCCGAGAGCGTATTTTTCAGCACGAAGCCCGCCATGCAGCCCGCGCCGCGCTCCCGGCCATGCGCCGTGAGCCAGGCGTGGACCGACCGGAAGGCCTGCTTCCCATAGTAATCGTCGGCGTTGATGACCGCGAAGGGGCAGTCCACCGCGCCGCGGCAGCTGAGCAGCGCCTGGCCGGTGCCCCAGGGCTTCTTCCGCGCCGCAGCCAGGGCCGCCGCATCGTAGCCCGGCGGCAGGTCCGTCAGCTCCTGATAGACATAGCGCACGGCGCACAGATTCGGGACGGTCCCGATCCCACGCTCCAGCCGGTCGCCCAGCAGGGCGCGGAGCTCCGGCTCCAGCTCCCGGCGGATGATGAACACGATCTCGTTGAAGCCCGCCTCCAGCGCGTCATGGATCGAATAGTCGATGATGAGTTCTCCATTGGGTCCTACGGGCGTGAGCTGCTTGATCCCGCCGCCGAAGCGGCTGCCGATGCCTGCTGCAAGAATGACCAGTGCAGTATTCATCCTGACCTCCTTCTGTTCCCTCCGGTATTTGATCCCGGGCCGGTACTGCGCCCGGGTCTAAGCCAAGTTTACCACAGGCGGGCGCGCTTGTCCATCGCTTTTCCGCCGGGGCCGCCCGGGAAAAAGACTGCCCGTCTGAGACTGGCTCAGGCGGGCAGGTCTGGATTCCCGGCTTATTCTTCCTTGGTGGCTTCCTTGATCTCGCCGTTCTGCTTGACGGCGAAGCTCTCGGCACCGGCGGCCTCGGGGGCAGTGTCCTCCCGGACCGGCTCCACGTCGTCCTCACCGGACACGACAAAGTCGGCGTCGGTGACGTCGTAGACGGCGCTCTCGCGCTCGGAGGCGGACTGGGTCTTCAGCTTGGCGACCTGCGCCTTCAGCTCCTGAATCGTGTTCTTGGACTCGGTGATCCGGTCGCAGATGGGCAGATAGGCCTCGGTGTCCGCGCCGTTGCCGGCCACAAAATCGTTGTAGTACAGGCGGCCCAGCTCGGCCTCTGCCTTCTTCACCTTGTCCTCTTCCGCGTAGATGGCGACATTGGCCTTGGCGATGGCCGCCAGCGTGGAGGCCTTCTTCTTTGCCGTGGTGGCCACATTGGCCGCCATACCCTTGATGCTTTCAAAATCGACGTTGATGCCCATATCGATAAACTCCTTTCCAAAATGTGGTGCAGAATTTGCTCTGATTATCAGCTAGTATAGCACGGATTTCTCCAAATTTCAATTTCCATTCCGGGGAAATCGTAAACTTATTGTGAAGATTCGTCCGAAGATGCGGCACGCTCCGCCTCGGCGGCGGCCTCCGCGGCCTTCCGATTGACGTAGAGCCGGGCGGGGTCCGGCTTCTTCCGGAGGCGGATGACGGCCAGCGCCGTCCCGGCCCCCAGCACGCAGAGAAGCGCCAGCAGCTGGCTTACCCGGATGCCGGTGCCGAAGAGGTAGAGGCTGTCCGTCCGCAGGCCCTCGATCCAGACCCGGCCGAGGCCGTACCAGAAGAGGTAGCAGAGGAAGATCTCGCCGTCGAACTTCCGCTTTTTCGCGTAGAAGTGCAGGAGCACAAAGCCCACGAGGTTCCAGAGGGACTCGTAGAGGAACGTCGGGTGGTAGTACCGCACGACACCGTCCGGGTCCGTGAGGCCCATGCGCAGGAAGGAGGCAGTCTCACTGCCGTGGGCCTCGCGGTTCATGAAGTTGCCCCAGCGGCCGCAGATCTGGCCGAGGAGCACACCGTAGGCCGCCAGGTCCAGCTCCGTCCAGAAGGGCAGCTTTTTCACCTTGTGGCATAAGAACAGTCCCAAGATCCCGCCGAGAACGCCGCCGTAGATAGCCAGGCCACCTTCCCAGATGTAGAGGCAGGAAATGGGGTTGTCCCGATAGCCATCCCAGTAGAACACGCAGTAATAGATGCGGGCACAGACGATACCGATGGGCACGGCCCAGAAGAGCATATCCAGCACCTGGTCCCCGTTCAGGCCGAAGCGGGGTGCGCGGCGGTCCATATAAATGTAAGCCAGCAGGAAGCCCATGGCGATGATGATGCCGTACCAGTAGATGTCCTTACCCAGGACCGTGAAGGCCACCGGCGACGGGTCCACGGTGATTCCGAGGCCGGGGAATGAAATTGCAGACAGCATGGCGGTCTTCTCCTTTACATCCGGCGGCGGGGCCGCGCGGCTTCTTGGAGGTATTATACTACATTTTTCCGGAAAGGAAAAGGGCTGAAAAGATTTCCTTGTATTTATCCGGGAATTCATGTAAAATAAAGAAATGACCAGGAGGAACTGAAACATGGAATGGTTGGAATTGACGATCAAGACCGCCTCCGGCGGGATCGAGCTGGTCGCCGCTTCGCTGACCCTCTGGGGCTATGACAGCTTTGTGGTGGACGACCAGGCGGAATTTGAAGAATTTTTGGACCAGAATCACGATTACTGGGACTATGTGGACGAGGACCTCGCCCGGGAGATGCAGGGTGTCTCCCAGATTCGGCTCTACCTCGAGAACGGGCCGGAGGCCATGGAGCAGGTCGCCCAGCTCCGCTCGGAGCTCCATACGCTGCCCGGGCAGTACCCCGGCGTGGACTTCGGCTCCCTCGCCGTGGAGCTGGCAAACCTCCGGGAGGAGGACTGGGAGAACAACTGGAAACAGTATTACCAGCCCATCCCCATCGGGACCCGGCTCCTGGTGGTGCCCGAGTGGCTGCACCCGGAGAACCCGGAGCACCGCATCCCGGTCCGGCTGGACCCCGGCATGATCTTCGGCACCGGCAGCCACGCCTCGACGCGGATGTGCCTGATGGAATTGGAGCGGCTGGTCCACGGCGGTGAGCAGGTGCTCGACCTCGGCAGCGGCAGCGGCATTCTCTCCATTGCAGCCCTGCTGCTGGGCGCGGCCCGGGCCACCGGCGTGGACATCGATCCCAAGGCCGAGGACATTGCCCGGGAGAACGCCGCCTTCAACGACCTGCACGGCGCGGTCTTCACCGCCCGCACCGGCAACGTCCTGGGCGACGAGGCCTTCTATGCCTCCCTCGGCCCCGGGCAGAACGACCTGGTGCTGGCCAACATCGTGGCCGACGTCATCATCCCGCTGGCTCCGAAGGTCCCGGCCCTGCTGGCACCCCGGGGGCACTTCGTCTGCTCCGGCGTGCTGAACACCCGACTCCCCGAGGTGCTGGAGGCCCTGGACGCTGCAGGCCTTGCCGTGGAGTCTACGCGGCAGGAGAACGATTGGTGCCGCATCACCGCCGTCCGGAAGGAGGCCTAGACCATGCGTCTTTTCTCCTATCGGAACCGGACCCGGCTGCGCCGCTTCCTCGCCGGCCTGCTCTCGTTGCTGCTGGCCCTGGCGCTCATCAGCTGGGGCGTGCTGGTCTACCTCGACCGCTATATTGTCTACGACCACGACGGCGCGCACCTCGACTTCCACTGGCAGGACCTCGGCAGCACCGCCCCCGACGTGACGGCCCCCTCGGTGGACGCGCAGATCTCCTACGTCTCTGCCGACGATGACGCCGCCCTTACGGGCACCAGAAAAGTCACGGGCTACTATGTCACCACGGACATGCTCAAGAACCTCGACGCCGTGGAGTCCGTGCTCAGCACCGGCAGCTACTACGCCGTGCTGCTGGACCTCCGGGACAGCTACGGCAACTTCTACTACCCCTCCTCCGTCAGCGGAGCACAGACCGCCGCCTCCGTGGACACCCAGGCCGTGCGCTCCCTCATCGACACGCTGGCGCGGAAGGGCGTCTACCTCATCGCCAGGATCCCCGCCTTCGCGGACCAGCGCCACTGCCTGAACAATACGGACCTGGGCCTGCCTCTCTCCAGCGGCGCGCTCTGGGCCGACAGCAGCGGCTGCTACTGGATGGACCCGGCGAATCCGCAGGTCATCGACTACCTCGAGAGCATCTGCACGGAGCTCCAGTCCATGGGCTTCCAGGAGGTCGTCCTCAAGGACTACCAGTTCCCGGACACCGACGCCATCGTCTACAATGAGTCCGAGGTCACGAAGGACCAGGTCCTCTCGAACACCGCGGCGACGCTCCAGTCCGACCTCTCCAGCCTGCCGCTCAAGGTCTCGCTGGGCATCAAGGCGGACCAGCCCTTCGCCTCCATGCTGACCGAGGGACGGCTCTACTTCGAGCTGGACGACGGCGCGCAGATCGACTCCATCGTCACGACCCAGGCCGCCACCGTGGCCACGCCGGACGTGCAGATCGTCTTCCTGACCGAGTCCCACGACACCCGCTTCGACACCTACGGCCACCTCGCCCCCGCCGTGGAAAGCAGCACGCCCGCGGAATAACACCGAAAAAAACCGGCGGAGCCGAGGCTCCGCCGGTTTTCAGGCCTTTTGGCCCCCTTCCGAACGCAGCTCGCGATCGGTCTTCACAATGATGACCGTCGAGATCAGGAAGGTCAGAACGTCCGACACCGGCATGGAATACAGTACGCCGTCCAGGCCGAAGAACACCGGCAGCAGCAGGGCAAAGCCCACACCGAACACCACCTCACGGAAC